>NZ_JAGPXJ010000005.1:0-144430 GCF_018070605.1 Streptomyces sp. B15 | reverse complement strand
GTGGGGGGCGTGCGGCCCGCCGGTCAGTCCGTCGGCGCCGCGGGGGCGCTCGGAACGTAGCCGAGGTGCTTGTCGACGACGTTGAGCAGCGGCTCGCCCGCCTCCCAGCGGTCGAAGTTGTCGAGGAACTGCTCCGCCAGGTCGTCGCGCCAGCCGACGGTGTCACCGCTCATATGGGGCGAGATGAGCAGTCCGGGCACGTCCCACAGCTTGCTGTCGGCCGGCAGCGGCTCCTCGGCGAACACATCCAGCGCCGCGCCCTTGATCCGGTGCTTGAGCAGCGCGTCCATCAGGTCGTCCTCGACCACGTGCGCCCCCCTGCCCACGTTCACGAAGTGGGCCCCGGGCTTCATCCGCGCAAACATCCCGGCGTCGAACATTCCCGTCGACTCCTGGGTCAGCGGCGCCACGCATACGACCCAGTCGGCTTCGCCGAGCAGGCCGGGCAGGGAAGCGGTGCTGTGGACGCGCCCGAATTCGGGGTCGCCCTCCCGAGCCGTCCGCCCGACGAGGTCCACTTTGACACCGAGTGCCAGCAGCGCGCGCCCGATTTCCCGGCCGATCGGCCCGGAGCCGACGACCGTCGCGCGACTTCCGCCCACGCGGAATGTCTCCCGGTGCCGCCAGCGCCGCTGTCGTTGCAATTCCCATGTGCCACGGAAGTCCTTGGCCATGGCCAGTACGAGCCCGAGGACGTATTCGGCAATGGGACGGTCGAAGACACCTCGTGCATTTGTGATGACGGTCTCACGACCGTCGGCGAGCTCCGGCAGCAGCCGGTCCACTCCGGCGCTGGGCGTGTGCACCCAGCGCGGCCTCGGCCCGTCGCCCGGCCATGCCTCGCGCACCGCGTCGGAGAGGAAGTCCCAGACCAACAGTACGTCGGTCTCGGGGAGTTGGGCGGCGAGAGTCTTCTCGTCGGCGTGCATGACGCGTGCGCGTCCCGCGAGTCGGTCGAGCCGGGGAAGCGGCTCGGCGTCGAGGACAAGAACGCAGGTTTCGGACATAGGCAGGAAACCGTTTCGAAACGCAGGGACGGTTGGCTGAACGTGTGAGCCGGGGAGGGACGGGAACCAGCCTCAGATGGCGGGATTGACCACGGTAGGGAGCAGAAACTACCTTCGTCAACAAAGACATCTGTCCCGGCGTCCCGGCTTCTGACCGGCTTTGCTTTTCCTCTGACTTCCCTTGACTCAGGGGCCTTCTGGCCATGAGCCTTCCCCTCCGTTCTTTTGGGGCCCGAAATGGACGTGTCCTTCCTCGGCGGACCGTTGCCGCAGCGCGGCGTGGGAATCGTCGCTCCCTTCGACTTCGCACTGGACCGTGAGCTCTGGCGCTGGGTGCCGGACGACGTGTCCTTGCATCTGACCCGAACTCCCTTCGTCCCCGTAGAGGTCAGCC
Source organism: Streptomyces sp. B15 (assembly GCF_018070605.1). Lineage (NCBI taxonomy): Bacteria > Bacillati > Actinomycetota > Actinomycetes > Kitasatosporales > Streptomycetaceae > Streptomyces > Streptomyces sp. B15. The sequence continues at coordinate 143,029 of NZ_JAGPXJ010000005.1, read as the reverse complement.
TGGACCTCGCCCGCCTGGTCAGTGAGCACGAGACGCTGCGCGAGGCGGTACGGGCGCTGTGCGCCGTCTCCCCGGAAGTGGTGGGCTACGCCTGCACATCGGGAAGTTTCGTGGGCGGTACGGCCGGTGAACGAGCCATGGTGGCGGCCATGGAGAACGCCGGTGAGATGCCTGCCCTCACCACCTCGGGTGCCATGCTGGAAGCGCTGCGTGAGATCGACGCGCGGCGTATCGCCATCGTCACCCCGTACACCAAGTCGGTCACCGACTCCCTGGAGGAGTACCTGGACGAGGCCGGTATCGGCATCACCGGGCGCTGCTACATGGGGCTGACCCGGGAGATCTGGCGGGTGTCCTACCGGGACGTGGTCGACATGGCGCGGGAGGCGGTGGTGGACGCGCCGGACGCGCTGTTCATCTCCTGTACCAACCTCCCGACGTACGACGTCATCCCGCAGCTGGAGGCCGAGCTGCGGATGCCGGTGCTGACCGCCAACCAGGTCACCATGTGGGCGGCGCTGCGCGCGGTCGGCAAGCAGGCGGTCGGCCCCTACCAGGCGCTGCTCGACCCGGTCGCCCGACGCGGCCCGGCCGCCATGACGTCCACCACCGGCACCCAGCCGGTGGCCCATGAGACGGACGGGCTGGTCGAGCCGGAAGAGCAGCAGAAGCACGAGCCGGAGGCGGCGCTGGCGGGTGCCGGCACCGATTCGTCGGCGTCCGCCGAGCCGCTGGAGGGCACCTCCGACCTCGGCTACGGGCAGTCCGGACATCCGGAGGAGTGGGGCGGCGGCACACAGCCCCCGGCCTGACCTCCTCCACCGGCTCCGTACGGACCGGCCCGTTCCGTACGACAACCTTCCGTACGACCCAACCGCCGTACCGCTTCCGGCAGTACGGCGGCCAAGTACGCGCGTACGCCCCGCTGCGTGCGTACGCGCCCCCTCCCGCAGCACCCCCGGATCCACCCCGCAGCACACCCCCACGCACACCCCACACCCAGCTTTGAGCACGCACAGGAGGCGTAGATGGCACAGGCGGCATCGGCACCGGCGGTCGGATTCCTCTACCCCGGCTACTCGGCCGAGGACGACTACCCGAGGCTGGAGCGCATCCTCGCCGAGGCGGGCGCCGAAGTACGGCTGCCGCTCGTGCACACCGACATCGGCGAGGACGCCCACCGGGTGGACGCCCTGCTGGAGATGGGCTCGGCCGCCCGGCTCGCCGCGAAGGTCGAGGAGGCCAAGGGCCACGGCATCCAGGCCGTGGTGTGGGCCTGCACCAGCGCCAGCTTCGTCTTCGGCTGGGACGGCGCGCACGACCAGGTGCGGGAGCTGGGCCAGACGGCGGGACTGCCGGCCTCCAGCACCTCCTTCGCCTTCGCCCACGCCGTACGCGACCTGGGCGTCGAGCGGGTCAGCATCGCCGCGACCTACCCCGAGGACGTCGCCGAACTGTTCACCGGCTTCCTCAAGGCGGCGGGCGCCGAGGTGGTCGCCATGCGCGGCAGCGGCATCATCACCGCCGCCGAGGTGGGCACCTGGGGCGAGGAGGAGGTGCTGGCACTGGCCCGGGGCGGCGACCACCCCGACGCCCAGGCGGTGCTGCTGCCGGACACCGCGCTGCACACCGCCGCCTACATCCCGGCCCTGGAGGCCGAGCTGGGCAAGCCCGTACTGACGGCGAACCAGGTCACCGCCAAGGAGGGGCTGCGGCTGCTGGACCTCAAGGTCCACTGCCCGGCACTGGGCGCACTCTTCTCCTGACGGAACCGCTCCCCTGAAAACCCCGCGCTCGTCGGTGGCCGGCCGCCGGTCACCGGCAGGCGCGGGCCCGGCTCGCTCGCGGCGCGGCGAGAGGGAGCCGGGAGCCCGGGAAGACAGCGGCCTGCTGATGCGTTACCGCCCCGTGGCCCGTGCACCCCTTCGTGGGAGCGGGTCCGCGCAACGGAACGCAGGAGGAAGGCGAAGCCATCGTGAGCCAGGCAGGCCAGGACGCACAGGGCGCGGACGAACAGCACAGCGGGGACCCGACGACCGGTATCCGGGGCGAGGCGCGCGGCGTGGCACCCGTGCCGCTCTCCGTCCTGGACCTGGTGAACGTGGGCGAGGGGTACACGGCGGGTGACGCGCTGGCGGCCTCCACCCGGATGGCCGCGCTCGCGGACGCCCGCGGCTTCACCCGCTACTGGGTCGCCGAGCACCACTCCATGCCGGGCGTCGCCAGCTCCTCGCCCGCGGTGATCCTGGCCCACCTGGCCGCGCACACCCGCCGGGTCCGGCTCGGTTCCGGCGGAGTGATGCTGCCCAACCACGCGCCGCTGGTCATCGCCGAACAGTTCGGCACCCTGGAGGCGCTGGCCCCGGGCCGGGTCGACCTGGGGCTGGGCCGGGCGCCGGGCACCGACGGGGCGACGGCGGCGGCGTTGCGCCGCACCGAGAAGCTGCGCGAGGGCGCGGAGGACTTTCCGCAGCAGCTCGCCGAGCTGATCCGGTTCCTGGACGACGACTTCCCCGACGGGCACCGCTACGCGCGCATCCACGCCGTGCCGGGCCCGGTCCAGGCGCGGGGCACCGGGGCGAAGGCCGCCGCACACCGGCCGCCGGTCTGGCTGCTGGGCTCCTCCGGGTTCAGCGCCCAGCTCGCCGGGCAGCTGGGCCTCCCGTTCGCCTTCGCACACCACTTCTCGGCCGCCAACACGCTGCCGGCCCTGGAGCTCTACCGCGAGACGTTCCGCCCCTCGGCGGTGCTGGCGGAGCCGTACGCGCTGATCGGCGCCGCCGCGCTGGCCGCCGAGGACGAGAAGGAGGCCCACCGCCAGGTGCTGACGGGGGCCCTGTCGATGGTGCGGCTGCGCACCGGCCGACCCGGGCTGATCCCCACCCCCGAGGAGGCCGAGGCCTACCCGTTCAGCCCCGTCGAGCGCGACTTCGTCGACAGCTGGCTCGCCAACGTCACCTATGGCACTCCTGACGCCGTACGGGAGGGACTGGACGCTCTGGTCAAGCGGACCGGCGCCGATGAGTTGATGCTCACCGCCAACGCCCACACCCCCGAGGCCCGGGTGCGCTCACTGGAACTGATAGCCAAGGCGTACGCCATGTGAGCCCGTGAGGGGCCCGCCGAACGTTCTGGTTGCGGGGCTCGCCTGTTCCGCCGGACCCTCGCCATCGTGGCTGATCTCCGTCGCGGCGGACTTGGTCTCTGGGGGCGAAGCCCCCCAGCACCCCGGGCCCTCAGGCCCCAGGCCCCGGCCCCCCAGTCCCCAGGCCCCGGCTCAAGGGCTGCGCCCGCCCCCGGCGGACAGGGGGCTGGGGGCGTAGCCCCCAGCACTCTTCCCGCCGCGACGGAGATCAGCCACCGCGGCGAGGGTCCGGCGGAACGAGCGAGCCCCCGCAACCACAACGTTCGACTCATACAGCGACGCGCAGCAGCAGCTCCGCGATGCGGTCGGCCTCCATCGGTTTGGCGTAGTGCCAGCCCTGGCCGGTGTCGCAGCCGATGCGGCGCAGCCGCTCCGCCTGTGCCGGACCCTCCACGCACTCGGCCGTGACGGTCAGCCCCAGCTTGTGGGCGAGCTGGACCAGTGCCGTCACGATCGTCTCGTCCGCCGGATTCTGGTGCCGGGCCGTACGGAAGCCGCGGACGAAGGTGCCGTCCAGCTTGAGCGCGCGCACCGGGAGCCGGCTGAGGTAGGCGAGGTTGGAGTAGCCGGTGCCGAAGTCGTCGATGGCGATACGGACGCCCATCTCCGAGAGCGCCTGCAGCGCCTGGAGGGGGCGCCCGGCCGAGCCCATCACCGCGGACTCGGTCAGCTCCAGCTGGAGCAGCCCGGCGGGCAGGCCGGTCTCCTCCAGGATGTCGGCCACGTCCTGCACCAGGTCGGAGTCCCACACCTGCCGTACCGCCACATTGACGCTCACATACAGCGGCGGCCCCGGATGCTTTCGCATCCAGCGCCGGGCCTGGCGGCAGGACTCCTCCAGCACCCAGCGGCCCAGCGGGACGATGGCGCCGTTCTCCTCGGCCAGGCCGATGAACCGGTCCGGGCCCAGCGTCCCGAACTGCGGATGCCGCCAGCGCACCAGTGCCTCGACGCCGCGCAGCATGTCGTCGGCGAAGCCCACGATCGGCTGGTACTCCAGCACGAACTCGCCGCGTTCCACGGCCCGGCGCAGTGTGGAGGAGAGGGCCTGCCGGGTCATCCGGTGCGCGTTGCGCTCCGGGTCGAAGAGCGTCCAGCGGGCCTTGCCGTCGGCCTTGGCCCAGTAGAGCGTGGTGTCGGCGGCCTGCATCAGCTCGGTGGGTGTGGTGCCCGCCGTCTCCCGTTCGACGACGCCGATGCTGGCCGAGACCGCCAGCCGCTGCCCGGCCAGGTCGAAGGGCCGCTGCAGCGCGGCCAGTACGGACTGGGCGAGCTGGGTGAGCTGCTCGGTCCCGGTGGAGGACTCGACCAGCAGCGCGAACTCGTCACCGCCGAGCCGGGCCACCAGATGGCCGCCGCACTCCTCGCCGCCCGCCTCGGCGCACTGCGTCAGCCGCTGGGCGACCGCGTCCAGCAGGCTGTCCCCGATGCGGTGGCCGAGGGTGTCGTTGACGGCCTTGAAGCCGTCCAGATCGATGTAGCACAGCCCGGTCCTGCCGGTCGCCGAGTCGGCCAGCGCACCGGCCAGCCGTTCGAAGAACAGGGTGCGGTTGGGCAGCCTGGTGACCGGGTCGTGCATCTGCAGATGCCGCAGCCGTTCCTGGAGGTCGCGGCGCTCGCTGATGTCCGCGATGGACAGCAGCGCCTCGCCGCCGCGCGAGGTGGGGGTCACGGTGATCTCGGCCCACAGGGTGTGGCCGTCGGCGTGTTTGAGCCTGCGGGTGCAGGACATCCGGTCGGTGCGGCCCTGCAGCGCCTCGTGGTAGGCGCTGCGTACCCGCCCGTCCAGGCCGAGTCCGGCCAGTTCGGCGATGGGACGTGCGGTCAGCCGGTGCGGCTCGGCACCGAGCAGGGCGCCCAGCGCGCGGTTGGCCGTCAGTACCCGGCCGTTGGGGTCGACGATGGCCATCGGCAGCTGCGCCGCGTGGAAGGCGGCCCGGAAGTCGCTCTCGCTGTGCCCGTGGTGTGCGCGCCGTCGCCAGCGCTTGTGGCTACTTTCCGTGATGGTCTGGGGTTGGGTTACGAGGGCTTCGCCGGAGTCTTTGCCCGGTCCTTCGAGGGGTCCGTTCACCGATCGCTCCGCGGGGGGCTCGTCTCGTGCGGATCGGTCGGCCGGCTGCCCGAGGGCCGCCCAGGGGAGGATCCGCGCTGGAAATGTGCCGATCATAGAGGTTGACGCGTGAGCGGAGCCAGTGTCTCCGCTGGGGCTTCCGGTCGGCCGGGCGGCCGGGAGTCGGGCTCGGGTGCGAGGGTGACCGTTTCTGCACCGGTACTGAGAGCGCCCTGACCGCTAACGACCGAGAGTTACGAAGGGTAGTCATACTGCGGCTGACCCGTCCGGTCTACTGAAACAGCGCATAGCCGGACATACGGCGCGAGCCTGGGGAGGGTCCATCTCTCCTCTTCCGGTGAGGTCTTCGCGTGGCGTCTGCGTCTGTACCCGACGGAGTGGCCCCGCGCCGCCTCGGGTGCGGCGCGTCCACCCGGGGCCCCCGTGCCCGGCACCGGGTCGGGGCGGTCGTCATGGCGCTGACCGCCTTCATGGGCGTCGGTCTCGTGGCCGGCCCCGTACATTCCGTTGCGGCGGACATGCCGTGCGCTCTGCCGCGCACCGACGCGCACCACTCGCTGGGTTTGGACACCTGGAACGCCTCCTATCCGCGCCCCGAGGGGACGCTCGATGCCGCCCTTCTCTTTCTCTCTTTCCCCGATGCGACCCCTATGGCCACCCCTCGGGAGCTTGTGAACGACCATTTCCCTGCCACATCGGACTTTTTCCAGCGGGCGAGTTACGGAAAGTTCCGGTTGCGACCGCGCCCGGTCGACCGCTGGATCGAGCTGCCGCGCCCCGCCACGGAGTACGGCATACAGCGCGACTGGGACCCCGACCTGCGCAACTCCTATCTGCGGGACGCGGTGGCCGCCGCCGACCCGCATGTGGACTTCGCTCGTTACGACATCGTCTATCTCGTCGCGGACCCCGACGCTCCCGGAGTGGACCCCGACGCCACAAAAGTCGTCAATCTCGACAAGCCGCTCACCGCCGATGGGGTCGGACTCGGTCGCCTCGTCACCGTGTTCGAGCAGAGCCCGCCGGACCGCAACGTTCTCGCCCATGAGACCGGACACCTCTTCGACCTGCCCGACCTCTATCAGCGCCCCTCCGACGGCAAGGCCGACTGGGACACCAGGGTGGGGGACTGGGACCTGATGGGCAGCCAGTTCGGACTGGCGCCCGAACCCTTCGGCTGGCACAAGTGGAAGCTGGGCTGGCTGGACCGGTCCAACGTGGTCTGCGTCCCGACCAACAGGAGCGCCGTCCCGCCGAACGCCGAGGAGGCCGAGGCCGCCCGCGGCGCGACGGCGCAGGCCCGCTACACGCTGCGCCCCCTGGCGGCTGCCTCCCGCGCGGCGCAGGCCCGCCGGGGAGTGCGGGCGTCCGTGTCCGGGGCGGGAGCGGCCGCACCCGCGACGCCCGCGGAGCGTCCGGACGGTGTCCGGCTGCTCGTCCTGCGTACCGGCGAGCACCGGGCCGTGGCCATGGAGGTCCGCGAGCGTCGGGGCAACGACCGCGGCTCGTGCGCCCAGGGGCTGCTCATCTACCGCGTCACCAGCGACACCGCCTCCACCCACGGTCCCGTGGAGGTCGTCGACGGCCACCCCGGAACCTCCCGCTGCCACGAGACCTCGGTGCACAGCCGGCTCGCCGACGCGCCGCTCGGTGTGGGCGAGAGCTGGTCCGACCCCCGTAACGGGCTCCGGGTGCAGGTCACCGGCCGCACGGCGGACGGCGACTGGCAGGTGCGGCTGATCCGGGGCTGAGGGGCGAGGGGGCGCGGGGCGGAGGAGCTGAGGGGCGAGGGGGTCAGGGGGCCCGGCGGCTGTGGAAGCGGCCGGCTCAGTCGAACAGCTCCGCCGACCTGTGCGCCTGGGCGAGTCGGCGCAGCGCGGCCAGCAGCGCGTCGCCCAGTATGTTGCCGAGTACGACCGCCTCGGCCATCGCGTCCGTGTCCGGCCGTTTGCGGACGACCTCCAGATCGGTGGCGGCCACGGCGTCCGCCGCGCGCGCGTAGGCGTCCAGTTGGTCGGCGAAGTCGTCCTGGTCCAGCCGCCGCAGCGCGTCCAGCACCTCCGCGGCGGCCGTCAGCGCCGGGCTCCGCTCGGAAACCTGCCACCCCTGGCGCTCGGCCAGGGCCCGGATCTCGGCGACCGCCTCCCGCCGCCCGGCCGCGTCCTGGTGCCCGCCGACCCTGCTGGGGGTGACGGTCCGCTGGGCGGCGTGCAGCACCTTGTGCCGACCCGTCTCGGGGCTGTCCAGTGCGGCGATGACATCGCGTACGGCGGCGACCGACAGTCCGCCCACCTCCAGCAGGGCACGGATGAGACGGAGCCTGTCCACGTGCCGTTCGTCGTACTGTGCCTGGTTGTGGCTGGTGCGCTCGCCGGGCGCCAGCAGCGACTCCCGTACGTAGTACTTGATCGTCGGCGCGGGCACTCCGCTGAGTCGGCTCAGCTCCGCGATGCGCATCGGCTCCCCTTCTCCGTTGTGCGGGCGGCCCTTGCACCTTCCCTCAACCAGGATGGATAGTCCAACTATCGGTAGTGGCGCTGGCGACTATCTGTAGTCGGAAGGGCCTTCGGGGGAGAGAACAGGCCACGACGCCGGAAACGCCGAAGGCCCCTCGCTCGCGCGAGGGGCCTTCGGCTGTCTGTGCGCCGCCAGGGACTCGAACCCCGGACCCGCTGATTAAGAGTCAGCTGCTCTAACCAACTGAGCTAGCGGCGCCTGCTGACGTCGTAGACCTTAACACCACGATCCGGTGAAGCGAAAATCGATATTCCGGACGCCACCCTCCCGACCTGCAACGCCCGGGTGCGGGCAGCGGCCGGGGAGCTCACTGCCGGCCGGGCGGCTGGGTGCCCGGCACCCGGTCCTTGAGCAGATCCCGGCCGAACTCGATCATCTTGCGGGCGTACTCCTCGCTCCAGCCGCCGCGGTCGGCGATGGCCGAGTCCGGCAGCTTGTCGAACTTCTTGGGGTCGGCCAGCTGAGCCGCCGCCGCGGCCTGGTACTCCTGCGCCCGGTCGGCGGCCGCCCGGAACGCGTGCACCAGCTCCGTCGCACGGTCCAGCAGCTCCTGCGGGTCGGTGAGCGACTCAAGACCGAAGAAGTGCTCGTCGTCGGGGGCCGCCTCGGTCGGCTCGAACAGCAGCGGGGCGGGGCGACGGTACTGCGGGCCACCGCCACCGCTTCCCGCGGCGGAGGAGCGCGAGGGGTCCGGAGCCGAGTGCGGCTCAGCCATGTACATACCTCCAAGGTCGTGGGCCGCCCCCCATTGTGCGCTCCGTACCCCCGCGCCCGCACCGCCCGCGGCAGCTCACTCCAGCCGGACCCGGTGCCGCGCCAGACGGGCCAGCACCGCCTGATGGGCCTCCCAGCCGTCCGGCGCCGGGGAGACGGGGCCGAGCTGCACGGGTTCGGTCGCCGGATGCTCGTCCAGCAGTTCGGCGACGCCCGCCCGGCACACCACCACACAGGCGTGCCGGTGCCGTGACGCCAGCACACACAGCCGTCCGGTCTCCAGATGGAACCGCGTCGCATCCGGTCGCCCCGACAGCGGGTGCAGTACGACGGTGACGTCGAACTCCCGCCCCTGGAGCCGGTTGGCGGTGTCCACGGTGACCTCGGCGGCGGCGCCGTTCGCCCCGTCCAGCTCGGCCAGCGCCGCGCGGACCGCCGCCGCCTGGTCGCGGTGCGCCGTGCCCACCGCGATCCGGTCGGCCGACAGCGCCGACCCCGGGCCGTCGGCGCCGCCGTCCCGCTCGCTGCGCGTACATCCCTGGCGCTCCAGCATCCGGTGCACCAGCCGGGCGACGGCCCCGACCGCCTCCGGGTCCGTACGCGGCGTACGGGCCGCCGGCAGCTCCAGCAGGCCCCAGCCGGAGTCGGCGGCCTCGTCCAGCACGGCGTCGACGGGCGAACCGTCGGCCGGGGCCCCGAAGGCGAGCCGGCGGTCGCCCGGCCCGGTGCCGCTGCGGAACGGGGTGTACGGATAGAACGCGTCCGACACCAGCTCGGCGGCCGACGCCGGCAGCCGCCAGGAGACCGGCAGCCGGTGCTGCGGCAGTGCCGGGTTGTGCGCCAGCAGGGTGCTGACCGCGCTGGTCGAGGGGTCGTGCGGCTGGCCCGTCCACTGCTCGACCCCGACCTGACTGAACGGGTCGAGCTGGCCGGGGTCGCCCACGAACAGCGCCCGCTCGAACAGCCCGGCCACCGCCAGCAGCGCGTCCGAGCGCATCTGGTACGCCTCGTCGACGATCGCGTGCCGCCACGGCTCCTCCGCGGACACCCAGGCCCACTTGGCCGCAGTGGAGACGACGATGTCCTGCCCCGCCAGATCGGCCGGCTTCGCGGAGGTCCGCACGGACGGATGGCGGTCCAGCATCGGGTCGTACGGCCTGGGCTCACTGCTGTGCAGCCGCCCCACCGGCAGCTGCGGGTCGGCCGTCGCCAGCCGGTCCACCAGATCGTCCACCTGTGCGTTCGTCTGTGCGATGACCATCAGCGGGTGCCCTGCGGCGGCCAGCTCGCGTGCCGCGCGCACCACGAGGGTGGACTTGCCGGCGCCGGGCGGCGAGTCCACCACCACGCCACGGTGCGCGCCGTCCAGCGTGTCGGCCAGGATCGCCTCGGTGGCCGCGGCGGCGGCCCGGGCGGGGTCGGCCGCGCGCACGGCCGGAGCCACGGCCCCGGACGGCTCCACGATCGCTGTCACAGCACGTCCTCCGCGGTCACCGGGTCGGGGCGCTCCGCGCTCGGCTCACCGGGCGGACCGCCGTGCGTCCAGGGCGTCTCCTCCGGCTCGGGCAGCCCCGGCCCACCGCGCGGCGCGTGCTCGAACAGCGTCCAGCACATCAGATCGCCCTTCTCCGGCACCGTGCCCGGCGCCGGCTCCTTGCCCCGGCCCATCCCGCCGACCAGCCGCAGCACGTACTCTCCCGGGCCGGCCATCTCCACCAGCTCGGCCCGCTGCTGGGCCCCGGTCGGCAGCTGCCGGTGCAGCTTGTCCCCGTCGGACAGCAGCGGAACGTCCTGGGTGTGCACCGTCACCAAGGGGCGGGGCGAGGGCCGCTTGCCGTCCGAGTACGCCATCTCCACCTCCAGCACCTCCGCCAGGAACGCCTCGCCCGCCAGCCGGCGTACGGCCATCACCAGCGGGTCGTCCAGCGCCTCCTGTGCGTCCAGCTCGGCCTGCCGCTGCTCGCGCATGGCCAGCTTGCGCGCCGCCGTCACCGCGTCGTCCCGGCGCGGCTGGGGCGGCTCGGCGGCCCGCAGCCGGTCCCGGTGGTGGGTGTAGGACTGCCGGTCGCGCCGCCATCTGTCGGGCACATGCGCGGCCTCGGGCAGGGCGCGCAGCAGATCGACGCCCTGCCACATCGCCTCCCAGGTCGGGCGCAGCTGGGAGGCCACCAACTCGTGCACCTCCTGCGCGGCGCCCGGCACCCCCTTGTCGTAGCGCGCGACGGCGGGGGCGAGCAGTTCGTTGTCGAACGCCGGATCGGTCGCCGGTCCGGCCGGAGGCACCAGCAGCTGCCCGCGCGCGTCCCGGCCCAGCTCGGCCCGGAGCGCCGCCTCGGCCCCGCCGATCCCGTCCGGCGGCGCGAGCCACGCCAGCAGCGCGCCCAGGTGCTGGTCCTCCAGCTGGCTCTGCCCGGTGGCCCAGTGCCGCGACAGCAGCCCCGTCATCGACAGCAGCAGCGAGGAGCCCGGCACCCGGGCCCGCTCGCCGTAGTGCGTCAGCCAGCGGCCCAGCAGCGGCACCCGGGGCGGCGCCGGGTGCTCGGCTCCGGGGTCCTCCTCGGCGGTGCGCCGGAACCGCATCGAGCGCCCCAGCAGCCGTACGAAATCCACGCCGGGCCCGGTGGGCACCAGCACCTGCGGCGCGTCGGCGCACAGCTCCGCCTCGACGGTGACGCGCTTGCCGGTCTCCGGGTCGGTCTCCTTGCGCTCGACCAGCTCCACCTCGTCCTGGCAGGACTCCAGGTGCGGCAGCACCGCCTCCGCCAACCGCCCCAGGAACGCGAACCGCAGATCGCGGTCGCGCGGCTGCGGCACGGTGAACACCTCGGGCGCCGACGGGTCGGTGCCCAGCATCACCCCCAGCGGGGCGCCGTTCTCACCGGCCGTCGTCAACGGGACGAGGACGAGCGGGTCCGTGGCCAGATGCCGGTGGCGCACGGTCGCCACCGGCCGCGCGCGTCCGCACGCGGCGGCCTCCATCCGCGCCAGCGCGCTCAGCAGCGACATCAGCGCGCCTCCGGGCCCGGCGCGGTCGCCGGCTCCGCCGCCAGGGCCTCGGCGCGCAGTGCCGCCGCGCGGCGCAGCGTCGCGGCGGCCGGGTCCTGAGCGGCGGCGCTGTCCGGATCGCCGGAGGCCGCCGCGAGCACCTCGTCCACCGTCGTCAGCCCGCCCAGCTCGCCGCGCACCGAGCGGCCCAGCGCCACCACGTCGCCGGCGGACCTGGCCCGGTCGCGGCAGTGGAAGGCCAGCTCGCAGGTGGACAGGCACTCGGGCGCGTAGGCGGCGGGCACCGACTCGACGGCCGCCGTCAGCGCCGCCGGCTCCTGGTCCGGCGCGAAGTGCACGCCCTCGGGCAGTTCGGCGGCGATCTCCTCCAACCGGGTCAGCCGCCGCAGCTGGCGCCGGGTGGCGGCGATCTGCTTGCGCAGCTGGAGCAGGCCGCCGGTGGGCAGGTTGGAGAAGTCCTTCGGGCACACCAGCAGCGCGCTCTCGCGCACCGTACGCAGCCCTTCCAGCGCGAGTGCGTACACCGCCGCCTGCCGGGCGGCGGCGCCGACCTTCACCGGGTCGGCCGAACCGTCCAGGATCGGGAACGACTTGATCTCGATGATGGACACGGTGCCGTCGGGGTGGACGGCCAGCGCGTCCGGCTCCAGATACGCCGTCGACCCGGCCACCTCCAGCGCCAGCAGCGGGTGATCGAGCAGCGTCCATCGGCCGCCGTCCGCCTCGATCAGCGCCTGGCGGGTGCGGAACGCCCGCCCGGCCGGGCCGTCGGCGGTCAGCCGCGGCACGGTGACCTCCGCCGGGTCCGGGCGGGCCGCGCCGGTGTGCTCGCACAGCAGCGCGAGCAGCACCTCGCCGCCGTCCGCCTTCACGGCCGCCTCGAACGCGTTTCCGCGCACCAGTGCGAACTGCGACTGGCCGAACGGCGCGGGCGAGCCCAGGGCCTGGGCCACCGCGCTCTTGTCGACGCCCGCGCCGTCCAGCAGGGCGCGGCGCCGACAGCCGGGATTGGCGGCCAGCGCGGCCAGCGCCCGCGCGTCGAGCGGGCGCTGCGGTACGTCGGGCCCGCCGCGCAGCTCGGCGAGCCGCTGCACCGTGGCCTGCCGGTCGGCCGGCGCGGTGCCCTGCGGCGGGGTCTGCTTCGGTAGCGAGGAGCTAGTCATCGGCTGTGGCCTCGGGGGAGGGTGCGGTACCCGCGGAAGTCTCGCATCCTCCGCTGACAACACGCTTCCCCTGTCGGCAACGCGCCCCCGCCCGATCGCTCCCTGGTGGGCTGCGCGAAGATGGAACAGTGGCTTCCGGACAGACCGGAGCACCGTCGAGCACGTCCGAGAGGTCCCTATGGCACCGCGCATCCTCCTCGTCCGGCACGGTCAGACCGAGTGGTCGACGACCGGGCAGCACACCGGCCGGACGGACGTACCGCTGCTGGACGAGGGCCGCAGGACGGCGAAGCTGCTGGGCGAGCGGCTGCACCGCGCGCCCTGGAACGGACTGCCCGGCGCCGAGGTGTGCACCAGCCCGCTCTCCCGTGCGAGCGAGACCTGCGAGCTGGCCGGCTTCGAGGGCGCCCCGCAGTGGGACGCGCTCATGGAGTGGGACTACGGCGACTACGAAGGGCTCACCTCGCAGGCGATCCGCGAGCGCGCCGGGGACGACTGGTTCATCTGGCGGGACGGGGTGACCGGCGGGGAGAGCCTGGCCGAGGTGGGCGCCCGCGCCGACGAGGTGGTGCGCTGGGCACGCTCGGCCGATCGCGATGTGCTGGTCTTCGCCCACGGCCACATCCTGCGGGTGCTCGGCGCCCGCTGGCTCGGCTACGACCCGTCCTTCGCCGCCCGACTGCGGCTGGACCCCGCCTCGCTCTCCATCCTCGGCTGGGCCTACGGAGACCCCGCCGTCGAACGGTGGAACGACACGGGCCACTTGGACTGACTGGACGCTTCCGATGAGGCGGTGCCCCTGCCCGCCCGTCGCGGACCGCGGGTGCTCTGTGGCTGTGGGGGCACCTCCCGGCCGAAGGCTGGGGGAGCAAGTTCCCCGCGCTCTGACGGGGCGTGTCTGTGCCGGTGCCTTGCTGCGCTTGGGGGAGCAGGGCCGGCAAGCGCAGCCCCTTTGCGGGGTACGTGGACGTTCGGCCTCAGGCCGTTGCCGCCTGGCGCGAGAGGAAGGCGGCAACCCCGGGCGCCCCGCGACAACTCCGCAAGCGATCGGCGGCAGCCCGCAGCATGGCGCTGATCCGGGTGGACTGGACCGGGCCGAGGAAGTCGAGCGCACGCGATCCCGCGGCTGCGGCCGCCTCCGGCTCGCCCTGGGCGGCGAGGTCGCCAGCGAGTTCGGCGGTGAACAGTGCGCGGTTGCGGGTGAAGTGCGGGTCCTGGAGCTGCACGGCCCGCTCGGCGTGGTCGGCGGCCCGGTCCCACATGCCCAGCGCCGACCAGCACTGTGCTTCCAGGCCTTCCAGTTCGGCCTCGCCGAAGAAGCTCATCCACTCCGGGTCGTTGTCGCACGGCCCCTTCGCGAACAGCTGTTGGGCCCGCGCCAGCGCCTGTCGGCAGCCCGCGCGGTCGCCGAGCCCCGCCCAGCCGCCCGCCTCGCGCAGCGCGAGCAGCGACAGCAGGTGGTGCGAGCCCAGGTGCTTGGCGGCGTGCCGGCCCGCCTGCGCGGCGCGTACGGCCTCGCGGGGGCGTCCCGCGTCCCGGGCGAGGAAGGCGGTGTTGCAGAAGGCGTGTGCCTCCAGTGCGGGGTCCTGGGCGACCCGGGCGGTCGCCAGTGCTTCGGCGTAGTGCGAGCGGGCGTCGCTGTAGCGGCCCGAGTCGTGGGCCAGCCAGCCCACGGAGATGGCGAGTTCGCCCGCGCCGGCGTGCAGTCTGTCGGTCACCGCCTGGCGGTGCGCGCCCGTGTCGAGCAGCTCGTAGGCGGCGCGCAGGGAGCCGGTGGCCTGGCGGTAGAGCCCGGCGCCGCCGTGCCGGTCGTCGAGCAGCCGGATCCGGCGTACGGCGTTCTCGACGGCACCGGCCTCGGTGGCTCCCACATGTGCGTGGGCGGGCGCGGTCGGGGGCGCCGGATGGGCGGCCCAGGCGCTGGGCGCGGCACCGCTCAGCGAGGCGGTGGCGAGGGCGGCCGGACCGCCCGTCATGAAAGCGCGACGTAGCACGTCGCTCTCCTCGTCGTACTCGGGACAGTTGGGGAATTCGGTGAGACCGGTGCTGTCGGGATGGATGGTGAACGGGGGAAGTTGGGGGAGTGCGGGGTCGTCGGAGCGTGCAGGGGATTGTCGGGGCGCTTGCCCATCGGCGCGCGCCCCGCGAGCACGTGCCGCACGACCGCGTACGGACTCCCGGGGTGCGAAGCCCATGTCCGTCAGCGAGTAGCCCGGAAACATGTGCAGAAACACCCGCTCGTAGGCGTAGTTGGGGCACCTGATCTCCCCGGACTCGACGCGGCCGATGTAGCGCGCGTCGCACGAGACCTGCTCACCGATCTCGCGAGCGGAGCGGCGTACGTTCGCCGCGAACTCTCCCGGAGAGAGATGCCCCCTCAGTGCCCGGAAAGCGGTGTTGGGGCGGTGCTGCGGAACTGGTGACGTTGAGGGTGACGACGCCATGGCGGAAACGTACCGGCTGTGACGACTCCGACACCCAGTGTTTGGCTACAAACGGGATATCTCACCCTGCTTCTGCCATGAAACGCCATCCAATGCGCTGGTTCGCCACCGTAGCCGTTGACAAGGACAGCCGTTGAACGATGCACAGCGACCGCGAGGAGGGGTCTGAGTTGTTGGACACTGGCGTAGGCAGCGGCAGTCCGGCCGGGCTTGTGCCCGGCCCCTGCGACCTGGTGACCGTGCCCGCCCGGCACGGGCTCGAGGCCGTGGACATCCTCCGGCTCCGCGACGGCGTCGGCCCTGTGCTGCACGACCGCGCGGGTGACACCCTCGGCTTCCTCGTCCCGCCCGGCACCGCCGACGGCTGGGACCTGCCCGGCAGCGCCTGTACGCAGACGTACGGGACCTGTACGCAGCCGCGCGGACAGGGGGCCGGGGCCGGCGGCGCCTCGGGTGAGCCGCCGGTGGCCGGTACCGGGTGGCTGGTGCCGCCGGAGGGTGCCTACGCGCACGCGACCGAGCCCGCGGAACTGCGCGCCGCCCTCGGCGAGGCGGCCCGCACCATCGCCGCCGCCGGCCGGGTGCAGCCGTCCCGGGTGTAGCCGGGAGGGGACATGCCGAAGGGCTGCCCGGCGTCCGGCGCGGACGCTGGGCAGCCCCATCGCGATGGGCAGCCCCATCGTGATGTGTCGGCTCAGCGGCCGAACGCGCCGCCGCGCAGCGCCCGGGTACCGGCCGGGCACACCATGGTCACGCGCTTGCTGCCGGCCAGGACGGGCGTGATGTACCGGACCCGGTTCGAGCAGTCGACGAAGACCCGGAAGGCCCGGCCGGAGCAGGACACCGCGAAGACCCGCCCCGACAGGTAGGGGTTCCAGCAGCGCAGCGAGGACCGGGCCGGCGGCCGGGCGTCACCGGCCTTGCCGGCCGGCGACGCCTTGCCGCGCTGGGTGCGGCCGTTCTTGAGGTCCTTGCTCGCGTAGTCGGCGTTGGCCGCCACACTGGGCGCCGTGGTGGTCGCCGTGGCGGGCGAGGCCGCGGCGGCCGCGGGGGCCACCGCCCCGCCGACCCCGAGTGCGAGCACCGCACTCATGCCCAGCGCAGCCAGGGAATTCCGAACTTTCATTCCTTTTCTCTTTCCTCAGTCGCACGGCCGACAGAGCCGATCGCTCGATTCCGGAGCGACAAAAGAGAGAATCGTGGGACAGCAAAGGCGAAATCAAGAATTCCGCACTTTCCATATTGTCCGTGCGGATACCGGGCAAAGGCCGCCGCACCCTACCGGACATGGGGAGATCGACCCTTCAGGCGCGCGGCGGCGGCCGGAAAACCACTCGTGTGGGGTACCTGCGAAAAGTGCCGGACAATGGGTGCATGGCACGAGGCGGCGGACGGCGCGACAAGGCGCGCGACAAGCGGCGCGGCAGTGCTGTCGTCGTCGCCGAAGTCGACGGTGGCACAGCCTCGTTGGTGTCCGACCCCGACCGCCCGCACGCCCGGTCGCTGCTGCTGGACGGAGCGCCGCAGTCACATGTCGACCTCGCCGACCCCACCCACCTGAGCTTCGAGTACCAGCGCCGCCTCGGCCACCTGGTGGACCTGCTGGCGCCGCCCGGCCGCCCGGCGCAGGTCCTGCACCTGGGCGGTGGAGCCCTGACGCTGGCGCGGTATGTCGCCGCCACCCGGCCGCGCTCCACCCAGCAGGTGGTCGAGGTGGACGAGAAGCTGACCCGGCTGGTGCGTGAGCATCTGCCCCTGGAGCGCGGCTGGCGCATCCGGGTACGTGGCGGCGACGCGCGCGAGGGCCTGGGCCGGCTGCCCGAGGCATGGGCGGACCTCGTGATCGCCGATGTCTTCAGCGGCGCCCGCACCCCGGCGCACCTCACCAGCGTCGAATTCCTGCACGAGGTAAGGCGGGTGCTGCGGCCCGCCGGGTGGTACGCCGCCAACATCGCGGACGGTGCGCCGCTGCACCATCTGCGCGCCCAGATCGCCACGGCGGGCGCGGTCTTCGCGGAGCGCTGCGTCCTCGCCGACCCCGCCGTGCTGCGCGGCCGCCGGTTCGGCAACAGCGTGCTGCTGGCGGCCGACGGTGAGCTTCCGGTCGCCGAACTGACCCGGCGCACGGCAGGCGACGCGCACCCCGGACGGGTGGAGTCGGGGCGCGCCCTGGACGCCTTCACGGCCGGAGCCGGGCCGGTGACCGACGCGACGGCGACGGCCTCCCCGCCACCGCCCGAGGGGACGTTCGGCTAGGACGTCCGTCGCGGGCTGCCCGGTGGCTATCCGTCGTACGTCTCGATCCGCGGTTCCGCGTTGTCCCAGCGGCAGAAGACCGAGGAGGACACCGTCCCGTCGGTGAAGGTCACACGGATGTAGCCGGGCGCGTGCCAGACCTTCATCCGCCAGCCGGGGTCGGGCGTCGCGGACACCAGCGTGCCCTCCTCGCCGCCCAGGTCGAAGACGGCTCTGCCGCCGCGTACGGCCGTGCCCCTGACCTGCCCGGTGTGTGCGTCCCGGGCGGGGCCGTCCGTGCTGGGGCGGGGGCCGGTGGCAGCGCTGGTCCGCGGTTTTCGGGTGGGGCTCTGTGGGGGGCCGGCGGTGGGGGAGGGGGTGGGCCTGGGCCGATGGGTGGAGGAGGCCCGGGGCGTGGGCCGCTCGGCGCTCCCGTCCGGGACGGGCAGCGCGCGGGGAGGTTCGTAGGTGGTGTCGTTCAGCACCGTGTGGACGCCGAACCAGGACAGCGTGGTGGCGGCGCCGGTGGCCAGGGTCCACGCGCCGATGTGCAGCCAGCGGGGTCTGAGGAGTCGTCGGGGGCGCTGCATCCCCGTCAGCCTAGAGCCCGTCGGAATGTCGTACGGTTCCGCCCATGGCAAGTGTGCTCGTGGTCGAGGACGACCAGTTCGTGCGCTCCGCCCTCATCCGGCACCTCACCGAGGCCGCCCACACGGTCCGCAGCGTGGGCACGGCGCTGGAGGCCCTGCGCGAGGTCGCGCAGGTCGGGTTCGACGTGGTCATCCTCGATCTGGGGCTGCCGGATCTGGACGGCGCGGAGGCGCTGAAGATGCTCCGCGGCGTCACGGACGTCCCCGTGATCATCGCCACCGCGCGTGACGACGAGGCGGAGATCGTCCGGCTGCTCAACGCGGGCGCGGACGACTACCTGGTCAAGCCGTTCTCGGTGGCGCACCTTTCCGCCCGGATGGCGGCCGTGCTGCGCCGTACCACCGGCGAGTTCGGCGGGAGCGGGGACAGCGGCGGGGACGCCGTGCTGCGGGTGGGCGGACTCGTCGTCGACCCGCAGCGCCGGATGGCCCAACTGGACGGCCTGGTGCTGGACCTGACGCGCCGGGAGTTCGATCTGCTCGCCTATCTGGCGGGGCGGCCGGGCGTCGTCGTCCCGCGCAAGGAGTTGCTGGCCGAGGTGTGGCAGCTCTCGTACGGGGACGATCAGACCATCGATGTGCATTTGTCATGGCTACGGCGGAAACTGGGGGAGACGGCTGCCCGGCCGCGCTATCTGCACACCCTGCGCGGCGTCGGCGTCAAGCTGGAGCCGCCGCAGGGCGAGAGTGGACGCATATGAGGGGCGGCCCGGCGTGAGAGGCGGCGGCGCGTGAGGTGGGCGCTGGTGAAGGTCTGCCTCGCCGTGACGGTGATGGTGGTGGTGGCCTTCGCCGTGCCGCTGGCCCTGGTCGTCAGGGAGACCGCACGGGACCGCGCCTTCGCGGGCGCCGAACGGCAGGCCTCCGCCATCGGCCCCGCGCTGGCCATCACCCGGGACCGCGGCGAACTCCAGCGCGCCGTCGCCATCACCCAGGCGGGCGCGGAGGGCCGGATCGCCGTCCATGTACCGGCCGGGGAGTCCGCAGCCGGCGCCGAGGGCGGAAGCGGCAGCAACGGCACCGGCAGCGACCCCGGGAGCAGGAGCAAGAGCGACAGCGCAGGCAGCAGCAGCGGCGAGGGGGGCGCAGGTGGCGAGGACGGCGAGCTGCGCGTCGGGCACAGCCGCGCCCCGCAGGACCGGCTGGCCGCGGCGCAGCGGCTCGGGCGGGCCTCCACCGTCGAGGTCGCGGGCGGCTACGCGCTGCTGCGCCCCACCGCCGTCGCGGGCGGAAAGGTCGCCGTCGTGGAGGTCTTCGTACCCGACGAAGAGGTCACCCGCGGGGTGGCCACCTCCTGGATGGTGCTCGCCGGGGTCGGTGTCGCGCTGGTCATCGGCTCCGTCGCGGTCGCCGACCGGCTGGGTACCCGGATGGTGCGGCCCGCCGAGCGGCTCGCGGGCGCCGCGCACGACCTGGGCGAGGGCGAGCTGGACGTCCGGGTGCCGGAGGAGGGGCCGACCGAGCTGCGGTCGGCCGCCGTCGCCTTCAACTCCATGGCCGACCAGGTCGTCCAACTCCTGGCCAACGAACGGGAGCTGGCCGCCGACCTCTCGCACCGGCTGCGCACCCCGCTGACCGTACTGCGGCTCAACGCGGCCTCACTGGGGGAGGGCGACGCCGCCGACCAGACGCGGGCCGCCGTCGCGCAGTTGGAGGGCGAGGTGGACCGGATCATCAGTACGGCCCGCGAGCAGCGCGCCCAGTCGCCGGGCGCGGGGCACTCGGCCGCCTCCGACGCGGCCGAGGTGATCCGGGACCGGATGGCCTTCTGGTCGGCGCTGGCCGAGGACGAGGGGCGCGAGGCGCGGGTCGCGGGGGTCGAGCGGCCCGTGCGGGTGCCGGTCGCCCGGGCCGAACTCGCCGCCGCCGTCGACGCCTTGCTCGGCAACGTCTTCCGGCACACCCCCGAGGGCACCGCCTTCTCCGTCGACCTGCACAGCGGCGGCCCCGGCAGCGAGGCCGTCATCGTGCTGGTCTCCGACGCGGGGCCCGGCATCGCCGACCCCCGGGCCGCGCTGCGCCGCGGCCACGGCGCCGGTGGCCCCGGCTCCACAGGGCTGGGCCTGGACATCGTGCGCCGCGTCGCGGAGTCCACCGGCGGTGATGTCCGGCTGGGCCGCTCGGTGCTCGGCGGTACGGAGGTGCGGGTGTGGCTGGCGCTGCGGAACGGCACCACACGCCGGCCGCGCGGCGGCCGACGTGCCCGCCGACGGGGGCGGACGGCCGAACGGTCGGGCTGAGCGCCTCCGCTGGTACGGGACCCGTTGCCGCCGTGCCCCCTGTTTTGCGGGGGCGCGGGGTCGCGGGGTCGCGCACACGAACGCCGCCGGGTCCGGCCCGTGGGGCGGGTCGGACCCGGCGGCGTTGTGGGGTGGCCGACGCTTACTTAGCGATGCACTTGTTGCCGATGGCCGGGTTCAGCAGACCGATGACGTTGACGGTGTTGCCACACACCTGAATCGGAAGGTGGATGGGGACCTGGACGACGTTGCCGCTGAGCACACCCGGCGACTTGGCGGCGCCGCCCTGGGCACCGGCGTCGGCAGCGGCGGCGGAGGCGCCGCCCAGGACGAGTGCGGCGGCGCAGGCGGCCGTGGTCACGTAACGGAGCATGGTGTTCTTCCTCCAGGAGACAGACAACTTGAGCACCATCCAGGCACAGGAATCCAGTCCGCGTCGTTGTGACTTTCCGACCAGCGCCGCACCCTCACTCCACGGAGTGGCTGAGGTGTGCGGCGAACGGAGCAACGGCACGGTGGCAGGCCCGGCCCGCCGCGGTGTCCGACTTCGGCCCCGCCGCCTTAAGGCAGCCCTTTCCGCTGCCTTAAGAGCGCCCTAAGGACAACAGCGGAAGTCCGCAACGCGGCGTTTGCCCGATTGCCCGTCAGTAACGTGCTGCCCGTCCCCATCCCCCACAGAACGAGGCAGCGACCCGACGATGAAGACGACGAACACAGCAGGCCACCGCCGACGCACCAGCCGCACCACCAAGGCGGTCACGGGTGCCGCGGCCGTGGCACTCGTGGCGGGCGGCGGCTTCCTGCTCGCGGGCAACGCGACGGCGGGTGAGGAGCCGGCGGGCGAGAAGGCGGCCGACGCCGCGGGCACACCCTTCGCGCCGTACGTCGACACCTCGCTCCAGCCCTCCTACGACCTGCTGGAGAGCGCCGGGAAGACAGGTGTGAAGGAGTACAACCTCGCCTTCGTCACCAGTGGCGGCGGGTGTGTCCCCAAGTGGGGCGGCACCCAGGAGCTGACCGACAACCCGGTCGCCGGGCAGATACCCGAGCTGCGCGCCGCGGGCGGTGACGTCCGGGTCTCCTTCGGCGGCGCCAACGGCTCCGAGCTCGGCGTGGCCTGCGACTCCGCGGAGGAGTTGGCCAAGGCGTACGGGAAGGTCATCGACACCTTCGACCTGAAGAAGATCGACCTGGACATCGAGGGCGCCGCCCTGCCCGACACCGAGGCCAACGAACGGCGCGCCAAGGCCGTCGCCGCGCTCCAGAAGAGCCACCAGGACCTTGATGTCTCCTACACCCTGCCGGTGATGCCCGAGGGGCTCACCCAGCCGGGCGTCGCTCTGCTGAAGAACGCCAAGGCCAACGGGGTGAAGGTGTCGGCCGTCAACATCATGGCGATGGACTACGGCCCCTCCTACGACGGCGACATGGGCGAGTACGCCACCCAGGCCGCCACCGCCTCCCACAAGCAGGTCGCCACGGCGCTCGGCCTGGACGACGACGCGGCGTGGAAGGCGCTGGCCATCACCCCGATGATCGGCGTCAACGACGTCAGCGTCGAGGTCTTCAAGCCCGAGGACGCCAAGGAGGTGCGCGCGTTCGCCGACGAGCACGGCATGGGCTGGGTCTCCATGTGGTCGGGCACCCGCGACAAGCCGTGCCCCGGCGGCCCCAAGGACCAGGCGGACCCGACCTGCTCCAGCATCGAGCAGAGCCCCTTCGACTTCAGCAAGGCGTTCGCCGGCTGACCCTGCCCTCCTTCGGCCACCCCCCACAGCCACCCCCCACCGGCGGGGCGCGACGGTACCCACCCCCCACACTCACCGTCGCGCCCCGTCTTCTTCCGCCTGTCGAGTGCGCCGGTGGACTCTCCCACTGTGGGAGGGTCCACCATGCACGACACGTGCGGTCACCGGCTCCGGCCGACGCGGGCACCGGCTGCGGCTCATGCCGCCGCGCCCGGACAGGCACGCCGTATTCCGACCGTTCCGTCCAGGAGGGCATGGCGATGATCTCGGTGAAGGGCCTCGACACCCGCGGTATGCAGCACTGCGAGACGACAGCCCTGGGGGTACTGCTGCGGCACCAGGGAATCGATCTGTCCGAGCCCATGCTCTTCGGCCTCGGCTCCGGCCTGTCCTTCATCTACTGGGACAGCAAGAACATGGGCTTCCCCTTCCTCGGCGGACGGGTCAAACCCTTCGTTCTCACCAGGAACCTGGCCGCCGGGCTCGGTCTCGACCTCCAGGTCCAGGAGACGACTTCCCCCCGCAGGGCATGGCAGAACGTGGCAGCCTCCCTCGGCGCCGACCGCCCCGTCGGACTGCAGCTCGACAGCTACCACCTGGAGTACTTCTCCTCGAAGGTGCACTTCGGCGGCCATGTCGTCGCCATGTACGGCTACGACGACCAGCACGCCTATCTGGTCGACACCGACCAGCAAGGCGGAGCGGTGTCCACCAGCTTGACCAGCCTCGCCCGGGCGAGAGCCGAGCGCGGACCGATGGCCGCCAAGCACCGGTCCTTCACCCTCACCGCTTCGAGGAACCCGCCCTCCCCGTCGAGCCGGATCGTCCCCGCCATCACCGCCTGCGCCGACGCCTTCCTCGATCCGCCCATCGCCAACCTCGGCCACCGAGGCATCGAGAAGGCCGGCAAGCGGGTACGCACCTGGCTCCAGCGCACCGAAGCCCCGCAGCGGGACCTGCCCCAGGCGGCCCTCCTGATGGAGAAGGCCGGCACCGGCGGCGCCCTGTTCCGCAACCTCTACCGCGACTTCCTCGGCGAGTGCACCCAACTGCTCGACAGCAGCCACCTGCGCACCGGTCACCGGTTGTACACCGAGGCAGCCACCCTGTGGACGGAGGCCGCGGCACTGATCGCGAAGGCCGGTGAGTCGGGCGACGCGCAGTGCCTCGCACAGGCGAGCACCGTCCTGTGCGAGCTTTCACGCCTGGAGCGCGCGGCCATGGAGGCGCTGAGCCGCCTGGGGGAGTGAGGCACCGGCGGGTCCGCCCCGGCCACGCATGCGCGGACGCCCTTCGCCCGCACCCCTCCTGCTGCCCGGCCCGGTTGTAGTTGAATGTTCCCCTCGCCCGGTCCCCACGGGGTCCGGGCTCGCGGCACGGGGAGGGCACCATGGCAGCAGTGCGCGGCGGACGGGCCCGCAGGGCCGCGCAGTCCGGGCCGACCCTGGAGGAGGTGGCGCGCCGCGCCGGGGTGGGCCGCGGCACCGTCTCCCGTGTCATCAACGGCTCGCCGCGGGTCAGCGACCGCACCCGCGCGGCCGTCGAGGACGCCGTGGCCGAACTGGGATACGTCCCCAACCGGGTGGCCCGCGCACTCGCGGCGGGCAGCGCGGACACCGTCGCACTGGTGGTTCCCGAAACGGAGTCCCGGTTCTTCACCGAGCCGTACTTCCCCGCCATCGTGCGCGGCATCAGCGCCGAACTCGCCCTGGCCGACATGCAGCTGCTGCTCACCCTGCTGCGCGGTCGCAAGGAGCGCGACCGCTTCGCGCAGTACGCGGCGGCCCACAGCATCGACGGAGTGCTGCTCGTGTCCGTACACGCCGACCACACCCTGCCCGACCTGCTGGCCCGCTCCGAGATCCCCGCCGTGCTCGGTGGCCGCCGCCGCGCCGCCGAACCGCTGCCGTACGTGGACTGCGACAACACCGGCGGCGCCCGCTCGGCCGTCGACCATCTGCTGGCCCGCGGGCGCGAGACGATCGCCACGATCACCGGCCCGGCGGACGTGTACGCGGCACGCTGCCGCACCGACGGCTACCGCGAGGCGCTGCACCGGGCGGACCGGCCCGTGCCGGCGGATCTGCTGGTGTGCGGCGACTTCACCGAGGAGGGCGGAGACCGTGCGATGCGGCAGCTGCTGGAGCGGGCGCCCGGACTCGACGCCGTCTTCTGCGCCTCCGACGTGATGGCCGCCGGGGCCCGGCGCGCGCTGCGCGAGGCGGGCCGGTCGGTGCCGGACGACGTCGCACTCGTCGGCTTCGACGACTCGGTCGTGGCCCGTCACATGGACCCGCCGCTGACCACCGTCCGCCAGCCGATCGCAGACATGGGACGGGAGATGGCCAGGGTGCTGCTGCAATTGCTGGGCAAGTGGACGCCGGGCGCCCCGGGTACCGGCGCGGCCTCCTCCACCGGCTCCGCCGGTACCGGACCGGCGCGGGGAGAGGGCGACGCCCAGCACCCGGTGCTGGCCACCGAACTGGTGCCCCGCGCCTCCTCCTGACGGGGGATCACCTCACCCCATGGGGCGCGCTCAGGATGCGCCGGGCCCGGCCCGGCCGTTGCATCACAGACATGGCTCGCACCGGGACCGGCACCACGCGGAGGGGCGCGGCAGCACGCCGCCGCGCCCCTCGTCCGATCCGCTTCGCCCTGACAACCGCCGCCCTTCTCGCCCTCCCCGTCGTCCTCAGCCCCTTCCCGGTGTCCGCCACACCGCCGCCGGACACCCCCGCCTCCACCCCCACCCCGGGCCCCACGTCCGGCCCCACCTCCGCCCCTTCGCCGGCATCCGCGGCGCCGGCCCCCGAGGCGTCCGCGCCGCAGCCCTCCGGGTCGACGGCAGCTCCCTCCCAGCCCTCCGGGTCGCCCACGGCCGCTCCCTCCCAGGAGCCTTCGCCCCCGCCCTCGTCCTCCGAGGCGGGGCGGGACGCGGGGGCCGGGGCGGGCGTGCAATGGGTGCGCCCGGTGGTCCATCCGGGCGTGTGGGTCTCGCAGCCGTACGGCGTCAGGGGCAACTGGGCGGCAGGTCACCACACCGGTGTCGATCTGGCCGTCCCCGAGGGCACCCCGGTGCGGTCGGTCGGTCCGGGGACGGTGGTCTTCGCGGGATGGGCCGGTGACTACGGCAAGGCGGTGACGGTTCGGATGCCCGACGGCAAGTACACCCTCTTCGCCCATCTGTCGGAGATCCATGTGACGACCGGCGCCGCCGTCGGTCCTGGCACCTGGGTCGGCCTCTCCGGCAACACCGGCCGCTCCACCGGCCCGCATCTGCACTTCGAGGCGCGGGCAGGGCGTGGCTACGGCTCGGACATCGATCCGGTCCGCTATCTCGCCGCGCACGGCGTCCGCCTCGTATGACGGTGGACGTCGGCCGTCGGTCAGCGGCCGTACCGCCCCAGCGCCCGGTCCGGGCGGCAGATGTCGCACACCCGCGCCTCCTCGGTCCGCGCCAGCAGCTCCACCGCTTCGCGCGCCGTGATGCGCCGGGTGAGCCAGCCGTCCCTGGCCTGCCAGCAGTCCCGGCGGTGCACGCACCACCAGGGCCCTGTGTCGCCGACGCCGCGCCTGCGTACGGCCACCCACTGCCGGCCCGCCACGGCGCCGGCCGTGGGTACCGCCTGGTAGCTCTCGCCGGGAATCGGGGTGATGTTCTCGGCGGCGACGCTGATCGCGGTCGGTGCGCTCTTGGGCTCGGCGCGCCCGTCGGGGTGCTCGTAGCGGCTCGGCAGGATCGCCTCGCACTCGTACCACCAGTGGCCGTCGGGCGTGCGGGAGCGACCCGTGACGATCACGTCCAGCTCCTGTCCGTCCGGCATCCGGGCCCGTGCCCACGGTCCCGCCCGGTCGTGCCACTCACTCACGTACCGAATATTAGTTCGAATACAGGAGTGGGTGCGCCGTCCGGGTTCATTCCGGAGGCCGTTGTCGTGTTGTACCAAAAAGTGACACTTCGCCCGCCATCGTGGTGCCTCGTCCAACCAACCCTTGGAGGTTCACATGCGTATGCGTAAGCTCGCGCGTTCCGTCGCCGTCGGCTTCGCCGTCCTGGGCCTGGCAGGCGCCGGCGCGGGCTCGGCCGCCGCCTGGCCGAAGGGGCACCAGTACAACTGGGTGCACGAGTCGGTGAAGAAGGAGAACAAGGAGATCAAGGTCTCCGACGACGACCACATCATCAACGACTCGGTCATCATGTTCTTCGGCCCGATGCAGATGGACTGAGCCCGAGCGCTTCCCCTGGCAGACATCGCTCTGCCCGCCCGTCAGCACTGCGTTCCCGTCTCCCGGGAGGGAGGTCGGGAACGCGGTGCTTTCTGCGTCCGCGACCGACCACCGGCCGCCCGCGGGCCGGCTACTCCCCGGCCCGTTGTTCGCCGCTGCTGCCGCTGTCGCCGGTACCGCCGCTGTCGCCGGTACCGCTGCTGCCGCTGCCGCGGCCGGCCGTGTCCGCCGGCTCCGCGGTCCTCTTCGCCTTCTTCCGCTCACCCGGGCGGAACGGCCAGTGAGGGCCGCGCTGGTCGTCGGGGATGCCCGCGAGTTCCTCGACGTCGAAGAGGCGGGCGATGGGCACGTCCGAGCTGCTGTGGGCGACGATCGAGAAGGCGATGGTGACGGCGATGAGCGTGAACGCCTCCTCGCCGCGCGGGATCCCGGCCTGCAGTACCAGCAGCCCGTAGACCACCGAGGCGAAGCCCTTGGGACCGAACCAGGCCGCTGTCAGTTTCTCCCGCTTGTCGAACGACGTGCCGATCAGCGACAGCAGCAGCGAGGCCGGGCGGATCAGGATGATCGCCAGCACGGCGACCACATATCCGCCGAAGGACAGATCGCTGAACAACTGGCCGGTCAGCAGCGCGCCGAAGATCAGCAGCGCGGCGAACTTGGCCAGTTCGGACAACGAGTCCCCCAGCGGCTCGAACGCGTGCTTGGCCTCGGGCGAGACGGCCGCGAGGACGGCACCCGCACTGAACGCGGCAAGGTAGGCGTTGGCGTGGGTGAGGTGGCACACGGCGTACAGGATCACGCCGATGGCCAACGGCCCCAGCGGCTGCAGCTTGGGCTCGGCGCCCAGCAGCCGGAAGCGGGTCAGCCAGTTGACGATCAGGGGCGCGGCGACACCGAAGGCCACACCGAGCACCAGTTCCAGGGCGATGCTGCCGAACGAGGCGTGTTCGCTGTGCCCGGTCGGGGCCGCGGCCGCAATGAAGATCAGCACGAAGGGCAGCGCCAGGCCGTCGTTGATCCCGCTCTCGACGTTGAGGAGCTGGCGCAACCGGGCCGGCACCTGCTGGCGGCCGACGATGGCCGAGGCGAAGACCGGGTCGGTGGGCGAGAGCACGGCGCCGACCAGGAAGGAGGTCGTCCAGTCGAAGCCGACCAGATAGTGGGTGAGCAGCGCGATACCGAGGAACGCCAGCGGCATACCGAGGCCGAGCGCCCGGGCCGGGCTCTTCCAGCGCTCGCGCAGCTCGGCGAAGCGGACGTGCATACCGTCCGTGAACAGCACGGCGAAGAGGGCCAGATCGGCGGTGACGCGGACGATGTCGCTGCTGGGCGAGACATGGATGAGTCCGAGTCCGCCGTCCCCTACCAGTGCGCCACCGGCCAGGAACAGCAGCGAGGTGGACAGCACCGACCGCGCGGCCAGTCCGGACAGCAGCACGGCGACCAGCAGTGCGACTCCGAAGACGACGACCAAGACCAAGAGAACAACCCCCGCCCAACCCGTGCACACGTCAAAAAGCCCTGTGACCCGCGTTTCCGCCGGCCACAGGGCCTCTGAGAGAAGGGTGATCGACGGGACTTGAACCCGCGACATCCTGGACCACAACCAGGTGCTCTACCAACTGAGCTACGACCACCACGTCCGGCGGGGGAAGAGAAGATCTTCCCTGACCGGCCGCTACGAGTGTACAGGGTCCGGCGCCGTGCTCGCTCCCGGGTTTCCCGCGCCGCCCGGGCGGTCAGTCCGCCGGGGGCAGCACGTGCCGGGCCGCGATCTTCTTCGCCGTCTCCGAGTCGGGCCCGGGCTGGGATACGAAGACGGCCTCGCGGTAGTAGCGCAGCTCGGCGATGGACTCACGGATGTCGGCCAGCGCCCGGTGGTTGCCGTTCTTCTCGGGGCTGTTGTAGTAGGCACGCGGATACCAGCGCCGGGCCAGCTCCTTGACCGAGGAGACATCCACGATGCGGTAGTGCAGATGGCCGTCGAGCGCGGGCATGTCCCGGGCCAGGAAGCCGCGGTCGGTGCTGACGGAGTTGCCGCACAGCGGCGCCCTGCCCGAGTCGGGAACCCACTCGCGGACGTACGCCAGGACGCGGGCCTCGGCGTCGGCCAGCGTCGTACCCGCGTCCAGTTCGTCCAGCAGGCCGGAGGTGGTGTGCATCTCGCGCACCACCTCCGGCATCGCCTCCAGGGCGTGTGCGGGCGGGCGGATCACGATGTCCACGCCGTCGCCGAGTACGTTCAGCTCCGAGTCGGTCACCAGCGCGGCCACCTCGATGAGCGCGTCATCGGACAGCGAGAGGCCGGTCATCTCGCAGTCGATCCACACCATGCGATCGTTCATGCGCTTCACACTACGTGACGCGGCCCGCTCAGACCGCTCCCCGGCCCCGCTGGCCGGGGACTCGGGGGGCGAAGGCGTCCGACTCCGGTTTGCCCTGTTCAGGGCGGTCGGAGCGGCTCTGCTGGGCGTTCCTGTACTCCCTCAGCTCGTGTCGGGTCTCCTGCCTGGTGCCGTACGCCGGTGGCCCGCTCGCCGCCCCCGGCTCCTGGCCGCCTCCCGGGTGTCCCGCGTGGCTGCCCGGGGAGTGCCCCGGGTGCCCGGCCGGCCCCGGATGTCCGGGAGGCCCCGGGTGACCCGGCTGGGGCTGGTGCGGCAGGCGCAGGGAGTTGTCCGAGCCCTGGCCGCCCGGCCCCGGGGAGCCGCCGAGGCCGCCCGGCGTCCCCGCCGCACCCGGCTGCTCGTGGCCCTGCTCCCCGTCCGGCCGACGGGCCCGGTATGCGGCCCGGTAGGCGGCGGGGGAGGCGCCGAGCTGGCGGCGGAAGTGACCGCGCAGCGCGACGGGGGAGCGGAAGCCGCAGCGGCCCGCCACCTCGTCCACCGAGTAGTCCGACGTCTCCAGCAGCCGCTGTGCCTGCAGCACGCGCTGAGTGATCAGCCACTGCAGTGGAGCGCTCCCAGTAAGAGACCGGAAGCGCCGGTCGAAGGTGCGGCGGCTCATGTACGCGCGCGCGGCGAGCGTCTCCACGTCGAACTGCTCGTGGAGGTGTTCCAGCGCCCAGGCGACGACCTCGGCGAGCGGGTCGGCGCCGATCTCCTCTGGTAAGGAGCGGTCCAGGTGGCGGGGGTGGCCGCCGGTCTCCTGGCCGTTGCCGCGGCGGGGCGGGACGACCAGGCGGCGGGCGAGCGCCCCGGCAGCCTCGGCTCCGTGGTCGGTGCGCACGACGTGCAGGCACAGGTCTATGCCCGCGGCCGTGCCCGCGGAGGTGAGGATGTCCCCGTCGTCCACGAACAGTTCGCGCGGATCGACATGGACGGCCGGGTAGCGCTTGGCCAGCGTCGGGGCGTACATCCAGTGTGTGGTGGCCGGCCGCCCGTCGAGCAGTCCGGCGGCGGCGAGGACGAAGGCGCCGGTGCACAGCCCCATGACGCGGGCTCCCTCCTCGTGCGCGCGGCGCAGCGCCTCCAGTGCGGCCGGTGGTGGTGGCTGGGTGATGGAGCGCCAGGCCGGTACGACGACGGTCCCGGCGCGGGAGATCGCCTCCAGCCCGAACGGCGCGCTCAACTGGAGCCCGCCTGTGGTGCGCAGCGGCCCGTCCTCGCCCGCGCAGATCAGCAGCCTGTAGCGCGGAACTCCGGCGTCCTGGCGGTCGATTCCGAAGACGGAGAGCGGGATGGAACTCTCGAAGATGGGACCACCGCTGAAGAGCAACACCGCCACGATCTCGCGCCGGCGGCGCGCGGCCAGCTTGCGGGTCTCGACTGGGCCGTTCGTGGAGTCCTGGCTCATTGGAACTAAGCCCCCCTCAATCGTTGTGTTCCTCTCGGTCCATGCACATCTCCCCCGCTCTCCCCCGCAGCGAAAGCCAAGATCGAATCTACTGCGTCGGATGAGGTGGGCGGTGCAAGTTCGGCATCCGGCGCTATGTCGACAAGGCAACTTGGCGTGAAGCATTCGATCACGAAGCGTTTCACTCAACGGCGCTGCAGGGAAGTACGCATGCCCTCTCTGCCCCATCAACGTAGGGTGCACACCCGCGCGACGCTCCTTTCGCCCCTGGTGGCAGGGGGGTTGGTGAAAGAGGTGGCAAGGGTTGTGACGAGGTGGCAAGTTGGCTGAAATTAGAGGGCGAGCAGACGTGCGATGAGGCCATTCCTCGGCCATGCCTCCGAGGTGCTGGAGGCCTGTGTGATGCATGAGGTGTACGAGGTGCGCCGGGTGCGCGCAGCGCACAACGATGCGTAACTATTTGTGACTCTGTGCGCGCTTGCGTGTGCCGGTGTGCGCCCCAAGGGGCCTTCTCGCGCCAACGCAACGATCGAGGTGGGCCTGCTCCGATGCGCCCCCTGTGCCACCCCGGTTGCCAGACGGTGAGCGGGACGCATCCGCACTCTGAGTATTCAGTCCAGCACTTAGGGTTATCATAGGGTATTCATGCCGAAGGTTCGGGCTGTTCAGCGCTTCTTCGGGCCCCGGTCACCCGGTGCGCCTGTCAAGGAGGCGCGTAAGGGGCGTAACGCGGCATTGCGCTGCGGGCCGCGCTCAGGCATGCTCCGGGGTCAACCGCCTCGGGCGGCTGCCGTCCCAACCTGGGCAAGAGGGGAGTGCGGCCGTACCCTGTGGGTAAGGGACTTGGGAAGACGATTCCCGGTCTTCGTCGAGCAGGCCGTGCGGTCACCCAGCACCGTCGACCAGCACAGTCGACCAGCACATTTCGACCGAGCAGATTCGAGAGAACGCAAGCCGTCCGTCGTCCCTCTGCACAGAGGACTCACTTCGCCGAGACAACTCATGGCAGGACACGAGATCCCTGACCCAGCAGACCGCAGGCAGGTCGCCGACTCGACGGCGATCCCGGAAGCGGCGGACGAGACGCGCCACTCCTGCGATCCGGCCTTTCGGCACGGTGTCGTCGTGGGCTTCGACGGCTCGGTCTCCAGCGAGCGTGCGCTGGCGTACGCCATCGGTATGGCCCACCGCTCCGGCTCCGGCCTGATCATCGTCCATGTCGCCAACCGGCTGCCGACCACCGTATGGGCGGGGTGCGAGCCGCCCGTCTTCGTCGACGTCCCCGATCATCGCACCGAGGTGCTCGGGCTCGAACTCGCCTGCGCCGATCATCTGGCGGAGGTGCCCTGGATCCTGGTGGAGCGGGGCGGCGACATCTGCCACGAGCTGGAGGAGGTCGGCAGCGAGTACGCGGCCGACGCCATCGTGGTCGGCTCGACCCACGGGCTGGTGGGGCGGATCTTCGGCTCGGTGGCCGGCCGGCTCGCCCGGCGCGCCCAGCGCCCGGTCATCGTCGTCCCCTGACGCACCGCTCCCGAACGTCTATACCCCCCGAACGCCTTTACGGCGGTCCGCTCCCGGTCCCTGCGCGGGCGGCTCCCGTCTCGTCCCGGAGCAGCGACTCCCGTGCGCGTGCCGGGCCTTCGGCTTTCCGCGCCGCTGCCGCAGAAGTGCCGCACATCGACAAATCTACCCAGCCGTAGAGGTGGGTTGTGCGCTTGTGAGGGGCATACAGACAACACACGGGTGGCCGAGACCCGAGGGCGTGCTGCCGGACGGGAGGTGACGGTCCCGCACGGCAGCCCACCCGCCGGCGTAATGGGCGACGCCGGCACAGGGGAGGCGGAATCCCGCGCGGTTGGTGGCCCGCGCGGGATTCCGCCCATTCATGCGTCCCGTCCCTCATGCGGCGCGGCGCTGCGTACCCTCTTACTCGACGGTGACCGACTTGGCCAGGTTGCGGGGCTTGTCGATGTCCCGGCCCAGGGCGAGCGCCGTGTGGTAGGCCAGCAGCTGGAGCGGGATGCCCATCAGGATCGGGTCCAGCTCGTCCTCGTTCTTCGGTACGACGATGGTGTGGTCGGCCTTCTCCTGCTCCTGGTGCGCCACGGCCAGGATGCGGCCGCTGCGCGCCTTGATCTCCTCCATGGCCGCCCGGTTCTTCTCCAGCAGATCGTCCTCCGGCACGATCGCGACCGTCGGCATCGCGGGCTCGATCAGTGCCAGCGGCCCGTGCTTGAGCTCGGAGGCGGGGTAGGCCTCGGCGTGGATGTAGGAGACCTCCTTCAGCTTCAAGGACGCCTCCAGCGCCACCGGGTAGCCGCGCACCCGGCCGATGAAGAGCATCGAGCGCGCGTCCGCGTAGTTCTTGGCCAGCTTCTCGATCTCCGGCTCCTGCTTGAGGATCTCGGCGATCTGTCCGGGCAGCCGGCGCAGCCCCTCGATGATGCGCTTGCCGTCCTTGACCGACAGGTCGCGGATGCGGCCCAGGTGCAGGGCGAGCAGCCCGAAGGCGACCACCGTGTTGGTGAAGCACTTGGTGGACACGACACAGACCTCGGGTCCGGCGTGCACATAGACCCCGCCGTCGGCCTCCCGGGCGATGGCCGAGCCGACGACGTTGATGACGCCCAGCACACGGGCGCCCTTGCGCTTGAGCTCCTGGACGGCGGCGAGCGCGTCGTAGGTCTCACCGGACTGCGAGACGGCGATGTAGAGCGTGTCCGGGTCCACGACCGCGTTGCGGTAGCGGAACTCGCTGGCGGGCTCCGCGTCGGCCGGGATGCGGGCCAGCTCCTCGATCATCTGGGCGCCGATGAGGCCCGCGTGGTACGAGGTGCCGCAGCCGAGGATCTTCACCCGGCGTACGGCACGCGCCTCGCGCGGGTCGAGGTTGAGGCCGCCGAGGTGGACGGTGGCGAACCGGTCGTCGATCCGTCCGGCCAGCACCCGGTCCACCGCGTCAGCCTGCTCGGCGATCTCCTTGTGCATATAGGTGTCGTGGCCGCCCAGGTCGTAGGACTCGGCGGCGTACTCCACCGTCTCCGGCGAGGAGGAGGTGCGGGAGCCCTCGGTGGTGTAGGTGCGGTAGTCGCCGGCCTTGATGGTGGCCATCTCGCCGTCGTCCAGGGTGACCACCTGGCGGGTGTGGGAGACCAGCGCGGCGACGTCCGAGGCGACGAACATCTCGTTCTCGCCGATACCCAGGACGACGGGCGAGCCGTTGCGGGCCACCACGATGCGGTCGGGGAAGTCGGCGTGCAGCACGGCGATGCCGTAGGTGCCCTCGACGTGCCGCAGCGCCTCCTGGACGCGGGCCTCCAGGCGCTCGGCCTGGGCGCCGGCGATGAGGTGGGTCAGGACCTCGGTGTCGGTGTCGGAGACGAAGGTGATGCCGTCCGCGGTGAGCTTGGCGCGCAGCTCGGCGGCGTTGTCGATGATGCCGTTGTGGACGACGGCGACCTTCTCGGCCGCGTCGAGGTGCGGGTGCGCGTTGACGTCGTTGGGGACCCCGTGGGTGGCCCAGCGGGTGTGGGCGATACCGGCGGTACCGGCGAAGCGCTTGGGGATCCGCTCCTCCAGATCACGGACCCGGCCCTTGGTCTTGGCGGTCTTCAGCCCGCCCGGCTTGCCGCCGGTGCCGGCCTGGATGGCGATGCCCGCCGAGTCGTAGCCGCGGTACTCCAGCCGCTGGAGGCCCTCCAGCAGGAGCGGGGCGGTGTCACGCTTACCGATATATCCCACGATTCCGCACATACTGCTGATGCCCTGCCTCTCCGTCGTGCCGTGCTGATTGCGCTGTGAATGATCTGGTGCCGCCGCCGCGTGATCAGCCGTACACGATGCGGCGGAGCTGTCTGAGGGACAGCTGAGGCGGTGCCACAGCCCGGTGCGGCAGTTCGGCCTCGATACGTTCGAAAATCTCCGGGTTCGACAGGCCCCTGGCCTGGAGCTCGCGGTGCCGACGGCGGACGAACTCGGGTGCCGTCTCGTCGAAGTACGACAGGACGTCCAGCACCACCCGGGCCGCCTCACCGCGCTGCAGCGGTGTGGTGCGGACCAGATGGTCGATGAGGTCCTCGTGGACCGGCGTCGGGCTGTCGAGCACCCGTCGATACTGCGGTCTCAGCGCCTCGATCGCAAGAAATCTGCCCGATATCGGGCACCGCGTGGCGAAAACGCTGGGGACGGAGCGGGAAAAGACGCCTCCCGACGCCTTCCCGGTCCCGCCTGAGGCGGTCATTATGACGAAGTGTCCTGAACACGGCTTTCGTTGAGAGTGCGCCAACCCGGTGAACAACCCCCGATGAACAACCGTTCGAAAGGGATCCGGTGCGGATCCCGGAGGGATCGCTGATGGGACGACGACTGGGACCGCTGCTGGTCCTCTGCGCCTCACTTCTCGCCACCACCACGCTGCCCGCCACACCGGCGACCGCCGACCCGGAGGCGAGCGACGCGGCCACCGCACACTCCGACCGCCGACCCCGACCGCTCGACCAGGTGATACCCGCACCCGCCTCGGTGCGGGAGAAAGGCAGGCCGTACACGATCACCCCGCGGACCGTGATCCGGGTGCACGAGGAACGGACTCCCGACCACCGGCGCGGCCGGCAGCGCGGACCCGGCGCCACCAAGGACGTACGACAGGTGGCCGAGCACCTCGCCGAGCTGCTGCGCCCCGCCACCGGCTACCGGCTGCCCATCACCACCCGCCCGGGGCGCGACGGCATCCAGCTGCGCCTCGGCGGCCACCGCGGGCTGGGCGCCGAGGGCTACCGGCTCGATGTGAGCGAGCGGGCCGTCCGGCTCGGCGCACGGGAGCCGGCCGGCCTCTTCCACGGGATACAGACCCTCCGCCAACTGCTGCCCGCCGCCGTCGAGGCCCGCGCCCGGCAGCCCGGGCCCTGGCGGATCGCGGGCGGCACCATCACCGACACTCCGCGCTACGCCTACCGGGGCGCCATGCTGGACGTCTCCCGGCACTTCTTCCCCGTGCCGGCGGTCAAGCGCTACATCGACCAGCTCGCCCTCTACAAGATCAACACGCTGCATCTGCACCTCTCCGACGACCAGGGCTGGCGCATCGCCATCGACTCCTGGCCCCGGCTGGCCACCTACGGCGGCGGCACCGAGGTCGGCGGCGGCCCCGGCGGCCACTACACCAAGGCCGACTACCGGGAGATCGTGCGCTACGCCGCGGCGCGGCACCTGACCGTCGTCCCCGAGATCGACATGCCCGGCCACACCAACGCGGCACTGGCCTCCTACGCCGAACTCAACTGCGACGGCATCGCACCGCCCCGCTACACCGGTACCGAGGTCGGCTTCAGCTCCCTGTGCGTACCGCTGGAGCGGACGTACGACTTCGTCGACGACGTGATCCGCGAACTGGCGGCCCTCACCCCCGGCCCCTACATCCACATCGGCGGGGACGAGGCACACTCCACCAGCCACGAGGACTACGTCACCTTCATGCGGCGCGTACAGCCCGTCGTCGCCAAGTACGGCAAGAAGGCCATCGGCTGGCACCAGATCACCGCAGCGCCGGCCCGTGGCACCGTCGCCCAGTACTGGGGCTACGACCGGACCGGCCCCCAGGAGCGCGCCCAGGTGGCCGAGGCGGCGCAGCGCGGCACCAAGCTGGTGCTCTCCCCGGCCGACCGCGCCTATCTGGACATGAAATACGACAAGGACACTCCGCTGGGCCTCAGCTGGGCCGGCTATGTGTCCACCCAACGCGCCTACGACTGGGACCCGGCCGACTATCTGAGCGGAGTGCCCGAGCGTGCCGTGCTCGGCGTGGAGGCGCCGCTGTGGTCGGAGACCATCGCCACCAGCGCCCAACTGGAATACCTGGCCTTCCCCCGGCTGCCCGGCGTGGCCGAACTGGGCTGGTCGCCCGCCGCCACCCATGACTGGGACGGCTACCGGGAGCGGCTGGCCCAACAAGGGTCGCGCTGGGAGCTGATGGGGGTGAACCACTACCGCTCCCCGCAGGTGCCCTGGCCCCGCTGACCTCCCCACAAGCGGCCGAGTACGGCCGGCAGCGGTCTGGCACGGCCAGCAGCTGTCGAGTACTGCTAGAAGCGGTCGAGTATGGCCTTCTTGGCGAGGGCGAACTCATCGTCCGTGAGTACGCCCGTGCTGTGCAGCTCACCCAGCTCGCGCAGCCGGCGCAGCAGGCCGTCGTGGTCCGCCTCGCCGGCCACCGGGATCCCGGGCGTGTCTGACCGCTCGCCGTCCTTCCCGGCGGTCGGCGAGAGGGACGGGGCGCCCGACTCCGGTGGGTCGGCCGCCGCGTCCACATGCCCGGCCGACGGATGTGGCAGCCGGGCGACCACAGCGGCGGCCAGCAGCACCGCGCCGCCCGTCTCCTTCGTCTGCCGCACGCCCCACAGCAGCAGACAGTTGGGATCGTGCTGCGGCTTGAGGGTGGGGTGGGTGCCCTTGGGACGGAAGCGGAGACTGCCGTTCTCCCAGCCGAGTGCCGGCGTCCACTCCACGCCCTCCAACTCCTTGAGCAGCAGTCGGCGCGGCCCGGCCGCCGACTTGCTCTGCTCGGCCATCCAGTTCCACTCCAGCTGGATGTGCTCCCCGTCGAACGCCGCGGTGCCGTCCGTACCGGCGGCGGTCAGCGGCACCGGCGGCCCCGGCAGCAGATAGCGGTCGCACGAGGTGTCGGGCACCTCCTCCAGCAGCAGGGCGTTGCGCACCTCCTCGACGAAGTACTCGGCCACACCGGCGCGGTCCTTGTCCACCGCCAGTTGATACGGGTCCGCGGCGTCCGGCAGCCGTCCGCTGGCCACCTGGGAGAGGGGGTCGGCGCCGTCGCGCAGCCGCAGACGGAGTCTGCCGCCCTTGCGCCCGCCGGGCTCATAGGCGATGCCCGCCACCGCGCGCAACGGCACGGCGACCTCTCCCAGGGCCTTGCGCAGCTGATGCACCTGACGCTCGGTGCCGGGCACGATCCTGACGGTCTCCCCGTCGAAGGTCCACGCCCCGGCCCGCTGGAGGATTTCCGCCATGCCCCGATTATTTAGCCTCGGGGTGCCCGGGTCACCCCCGGTCCGGCTGCCGCCGTGAGCGGTGCCCTCACTGGCCGACCCCCAACTCGCGGGCCACCAGCATGCGCTGCACCTCGCTGGTGCCCTCGCCGATCTCCAGGATCTTCGCGTCCCGCCACATACGAGCCACCGGATACTCGTTCATGAAGCCGTAGCCACCGTGGATCTGGGTGGCTTCGCGGGCGTTGGTGACGGCGATCTCCGAGGAGTACAGCTTGGCCAGCGCCGCCTCCTTCTTGAACGGCTCGCCCGCCATCAGCCGTGCGGCCGCGTCGCGCCAGGCCACCCGCGAGGTGTGGGCACGCATCTCCATGTCCGCGATCTTGAACTGGATCGCCTGGTTGGCACCGATGGGCTTCCCGAAGGCCGTACGGGTGTTGGCGTAGCGCACCGACTCGTCCACGCAGCCCTGGGCGAGTCCCGTGGCGAGCGCGGAGATCGCGATGCGGCCCTCGTCGAGGATGCGCAGGAACTGGGCGTAGCCGCGGCCCGGCTCGCCGAGCAGGTTGGCGTGCGGAACGCGGACGTCGGTGAAGGACAGCTCATGGGTGTCCGAGGCGTTCCAGCCGACCTTGGAGTACGCCGGCGCGACGGTGAACCCGGGAGTGCCGGACGGCACGATGATCGTGGAGATGCGTGGTGCGCCGTCGTCCTTGCGGCCGGTGACGGCTGTCACGGTGACCAGCCCCGTTATCTGCGTACCGGAGTTGGTGATGAAGGACTTGGTGCCGTTGATCACCCATTCGTCGGTCTTCTCGTCCAGGACGGCGGTGGTGCGGGTGCCGCCCGCGTCCGATCCGCACTCCGGCTCGGTCAGTCCGAAGGCGCCCAGGATCTCGCCCGCGCACAGCCGCGGCAGCCACTCGCGCTTCTGCTCCTCGGTGCCGAACAGATACAGCGGCATCGCACCCAGCGACACCCCCGCCTCCAGCGTGATGGCGACGGAGGAGTCGACCCGGGCCAGTTCCTCCAGGGCGAGACAGAGGGCGAGATAGTCACCGCCCATGCCGCCGTACTCCTCGGGGAAGGGTAGGCCGAACAGGCCCATGGAGCCCATCTGCCGGACGATGTCGTACGGGAACTCGTGCTGCTCGTAGAACTCGCCGATCTTGGGTGCGACCACATCGTGGGCGAACTCCTCGACGGTGCGGCGCAGTTCCTCATGCTCGGGGCTCAGTCGGTGGTCGAGTGCCATGGTCACTGCTCCTGGGAAGAGAGGGGGGAGGCCGTGCCGGCGAGGGCGCGGACCGTACGGGACGGGCTGGGCCGGCCCAGCCGCTCGGCCATCCAGAGGCTGGTGGCGCTGAGGGCGGCCAGATCGGCGCCGGTCTCGATGCCGAGCCCGTTCAGCATCCAGACGAGGTCTTCGGTGGCGAGGTTTCCGGTGGCGCTCTTCGCGTACGGGCAGCCACCCAGCCCTCCGGCGGAGGCGTCCACCGTGGTTACACCGTTCTGCAGCGCCGCCAGGGTGTTGGAGAGGGCCTGGCCGTAGGTGTCGTGGAAGTGCACGGCGAGCGTGGGACCGGCAGCCGACGGGCCGGAGGCGGGAGTGCCGGGGCTCACGGCGCCGGGGCTCGCGGCGCCGGAGGCGGGCAGTCCGGCCGTACGGAGGGCCGCGAGCAGCGCGTGGACATGGCCGGGGGTGGCGACGCCGATGGTGTCGCCCAGGCTCAGCTCGTCACAACCCATCCCGGCCAGCGCCCGGCACACCCGTACCACCTGGTCGACGGGGACCGGGCCCTCCCACGGATCGCCGAAGCACATCGACAGATAGCCGCGCACCCGAAGGCCCTCCCGTTTGGCGCGGGCCACCACGGGCTCGAACATCTCCAGCGCGCCGTCCACCGTGCGGTTCAGATTGGCGTGCGCGAACGACTCGGTGGCGCTGGCGAACACCGCCACCTCCCGCGCCTCCAGCGCCAACGCCCGCTCCAGCCCGCGGGCGTTGGGAACCAGCACCGGCAACCGCACCCCCGACAGA
This sequence comes from Streptomyces sp. B15, assembly GCF_018070605.1. Taxonomy (NCBI): domain Bacteria; kingdom Bacillati; phylum Actinomycetota; class Actinomycetes; order Kitasatosporales; family Streptomycetaceae; genus Streptomyces; species Streptomyces sp. B15. The sequence goes on along the minus strand of NZ_JAGPXJ010000005.1, from coordinate 104,026 downwards.
CCGTCGAGCCGTGGATACAGCTCCTCCGCGTCGGCGAGCTGCGGGACCCATTTGGGGTGGACGAAGCTGGTGGCCTCCACGGTGGTCAGCCCCGCCGCCGCGAGCCGCCGGATGAACTCCGCCTTCACCTCGACCGGGACGATCGCCGACTCGTTCTGCAAGCCGTCCCGCGGTCCCACCTCATGGATCCGCACCCGGGCGGGCAGGCCCTCCAGCGGGAAGACCATGGGCAACTGGGCCGGTGATCCTCCTGAGACCGTGCAGTTGGCCGCGTCCGTCATCCCGCCACCTCCGATCCGGCTTCCGATCCGGCCTGTGTGCCGACCTGTGTGCCGACCTGTGTGCCGGTGTTCGCCCCGTCCGCCGTTCCGCCGTCCTCGAACGGGTCCACCACCGCGAGCACCTGGTCCATCGCCACGGTGCTGCCGGCCGTCACCTCCAGCTCGGCCACCCGGCCGGCGTGCGGGGCAGTGATGACGTGCTCCATCTTCATGGCCTCCACCACCAGCAGGCTCTGGCCCGCGGCGACCTCGTCGCCGACGGCCGCCTTGACCACGGTGACGGTGCCGGGCATGGGCGCGGTGAGCGCGTCGGCGCCGTGCGCGGCGCCGGCCCGGCGTAGGGCGTCCGCCACCGGGTCGTGACCGCGCACCTGCCAGGCCTCGCCGTCCCTGCCCAGCCAGACCCCCGGGGTGTCGCCTTCCATGTGCAGTGCGCGGGTGAAGGTGCAGCTCATGCCGTCCCAGTCGAGCCGGACCGTCGCACCGTCCGCTGTCGCACCCGGTGCCAGCCGCGCCCGCACGGGGGTGGCGCCATCGACGCTGACCTCCATCTCACCCGGCGGCGGGCCTTCGGGGCGCCTGCCGTCCGGGGCGGCCGGGCGGACCCGCACCGCCACCGGATCGCGGCCCGGCACCCGCAGATGGTGCACCGTCCAGGCCCGCTGCCCACCGAGCCGCCATCCGGACGGCACCGAGAACGGGCTGACCCAGCCGGCGGGCCCGGCGCCGGTGCCGGAGGCGGTGTCCGGGCCGGCCCCCGATGCGGCAGCGGCCTCCTGCGCCGCTCCGGTCTGCGGGGTGAGCGCCGCCTGCCGCAGCAGCGCCGCCGTGCCGTACACCTGAGCGGGCACGCTGTCGGGCAGCAGCCCGGCCGCCGCGCGTTCCACCAGGCCGGTGTCGAGTTGGCCGGAGGCCACCTCGGGGTGGGCGAGGAGGGCGCGCAGGAACGCCGTGTTGGTGTCCACTCCCAGCACCGTCGTCCGCGCCAGTGCCGCCCGCAGTCCGCGCAGCGCCGCGGCCCGGTCGGGGCCCCATGCGATGACCTTGGCGAGCATCGGGTCGTAGGTCGTGCCCACCTCGGTGCCCTCCGACAGCCCGGAGTCGGTGCGCACGCCTTCGCCCTGCGGTTCCCGCAGCAGCAGCACCCGCCCGGCCGAGGGCAGGAAGTCCACATGGCCGTCCTCGGTACCCGGTGTGACGCGGGCCGTCTCCGCGCAGATCCGGGCCTCCACCGCGTGCCCGTCGAGGGTGATGTCCTCCTGGGCGAAGGGCAGCGGTTCCCCGGCGGCCACTCGAAGCTGCCACTCCACCAGATCCAGCCCGGTGATCAGCTCGGTGACCGGGTGCTCCACCTGGAGCCGGGTGTTCATCTCCATGAAGTAGTACGACCCCGAGCCGTCGCCGGGCACGATGAACTCGACCGTGCCCGCGCCCCGGTAGCCGCACGAGCGTGCCGCGTTCACCGCCGCCCGGCCCATCGCCTGACGTGTGGGAGCGTCCAGCAGCGGGCTGGGCGCCTCCTCGATGATCTTCTGGTGGCGGCGCTGGAGGGAGCACTCACGCTCTCCCAGGTGGATGACGTTGCCGTGCCCGTCCGCCAGCACCTGGATCTCGATGTGCCGCGGCCGGTCGATCCACCGCTCCACCAGCAGCCCGTCGTCACCGAACGCGCCCTGGGCCTCGCGGCGCGCCGCGGCGATCTCGTCGGGCAGCACCGCCTCGTCGCGCACCAGGCGCATGCCCTTGCCGCCGCCGCCCGCGGACGGTTTGAGGAGCACCGGGAGACCGGTCTCCCGTGCCGCGACGACCAGCTCGGCGTCGGTCAGCCCGCTGCCCGAGGAGCCCGGCACCACCGGGACGGCCGCCTCGCGCACCGTCTCCTTGGCGCGGATCTTGTCGCCCATCAGCTCGATGGCATCCGCGGGCGGGCCGATGAAGACGAGGCCCGCTTCTTCGCAGCGCCGCGCGAACTGTGCGTTCTCCGCCAGGAATCCGTACCCCGGGTGGACGGCCTGGGCGCCGCTGCGGTGCGCGGCCTCCAGCAGCCGGTCCGCACTCAGATAGCTGTGGACCGCCGCCGCAGGGCCGATCCGCACGGCTGTGTCGGCCTCCCGTACATGGCGTGCTTCGGCGTCCGCGTCGCTGTGCACCGCGACGGAACGGACTCCGAGCCGGCGCAGCGTACGGATCACCCGTACCGCGATCTCGCCCCGGTTGGCCACCAGCACCGTGTCGAACATCGGTCCTCTCCTCGCCCTTGCGGCCCCGTCGCTCCCGGCCCCGTGGCCGGCGTTCGGCTGCGTCATCTCCGGCCCCTCACATCCGGAAGACGCCGAAGCGGGGCGCCTCCGGATCGCGGTGCGGCAGCGGGGCGTTGGCGCACGCCGTCAGCGCCAGCCCCAGCACCTGGCGGGTCTCCAGGGGGTCGATGACGCCGTCGTCCCACAGCCGGGCGGTGGCGTAGTAGGCGTTGCCCTGGGTCTCGTACTGCGCGCGGACAGGGGCGCGGAACTCCTCTTCCTCCTCGGCGCTCCACTCCTCGCCGCGCGCCTCCAACTGGTCGCGCTTGACGGTGGCGAGCACCGAGGCGGCCTGTTCGCCGCCCATGACGGAGATCTTGGCGTTCGGCCACATCCACAGGAAGCGCGGGCTGTAGGCCCGGCCGCACATCGAGTAGTTGCCGGCCCCGTAGGAGCCTCCGATCACCACCGTCAGCTTGGGGACCCGGGCGCAGGCCACGGCGGTGACCATCTTGGCGCCGTGTTTGGCGATGCCGCCCGCCTCGTAGTCCTTGCCGACCATGAAGCCGGAGATGTTCTGCAGGAAGAGCAGCGGGATGCCGCGCTGGTCGCACAGCTCGATGAAGTGGGCGCCCTTTTGGGCCGACTCGGAGAAGAGGATGCCGTTGTTGGCCACCACGCCGACCGGGTGGCCGTGGACATGGGCGAAGCCGGTGACCAGCGTGCTGCCGTACTCCGCCTTGAACTCCTGGAAGCGGGAGCCGTCCACCAGCCGGGCGATGACCTCGCGCACCTCGTAGGGCGTGCGGGAGTCGACGGGCACCGCGTCGTAGAGGCCGGCCGGGTCCAGGGCCGGTTCCTCCGCCGGTCGCACGGCCCAGGGCAGGGCCGGGGCGGCGGGCGGTGCGGGCAGGGTGGCGACGATATGGCGGACGATGCGCAGCGCGTGCGCGTCGTCCTCCGCCAAGTGGTCGGTGACGCCCGAGATCCGGGCGTGCGTCTCGCCGCCGCCCAACTCCTCGGCGGTGACGACCTCACCGGTCGCCGCCTTCACCAGCGGCGGTCCGCCCAGGAAGATGGTGCCCTGCTCACGCACGATCACCGCCTCGTCGCTCATCGCCGGGACGTAGGCTCCGCCCGCTGTGCAGGAGCCGAGGACGGCGGCGATCTGCGGGACGCCGGAGGCCGACAGCCGGGCCTGGTTGTAGAAGATGCGGCCGAAGTGCTCGCGGTCGGGGAAGACCTCGTCCTGCATCGGCAGGAAAGCGCCGCCCGAGTCGACCAGGTACAGGCACGGCAGCCGGTTCTCCAGGGCGATCTCCTGGGCGCGCAGATGCTTCTTGACCGTCATGGGGTAGTAGGTGCCGCCCTTGACCGTGGCGTCGTTGGCGACGATCACCACCTCGCGGCCGGCGACCCGGCCGATGCCCGCGATCACTCCGGCGGCCGGCGCCGCGTCGCCGTACATCCCGTCCGCCGCCAGCGGGGAGAGCTCCAGGAAGGGGGAGCCGGGATCCAGCAGGGCGTCCACCCGCTCGCGGGGCAGCAGCTTGCCGCGTGCCGTGTGCCGCTCGCGGGCGCGGGCTCCGCCGCCCAGCCGGGCGCGGGCCAGCTTCTCGCGGAGCTGCCCGGCCAGCTCGCGGTGGGCCCTGCGGTTCTCCGCGGCGGCCTCGGATCCCGGGTCCAGGGCGCTCACCAGGCGTGGCGCCGCGGGTCCGTGCCCGCTCACGTCCCGCACTGCTCGCTCGTTCATCCGGCCGGCCCCCTCGCTCGCACGACACCACCACTTTCATCGCGCCACGCCACCGCACGTCCGGCGCTGCGCACCCGAGCCAACGCGGCGGTCGCCGGTGACGGTCGACGCGTCGGCGGCCGCCGACCGTCATCCGGCCCGTCGCCGGTTAGCCATCGTTAACTCGCTGCCTCCAGGTTAACGCTCACTAACGCGGCTGTCTAGAATGGTCGGCATGAGCACGAAGACGGCAGGCACGGCCGCACCCGGCCGACGGGAGCAGATCCTGCGGGAGGCCGCACGGCTCTTCGCCGAGCGCGGTTTCCACGGGGTGGGTGTCGACGAGATAGGAGCCGCCGTCGGTATCAGCGGCCCCGGCCTCTACCGCCACTTCGCGGGCAAGGACGCGATGCTGGCCGAGTTGCTGGTCGGGATCAGCCGGCGGCTCCACGAAGGGGGGCGGCGCAGAGCCGAGGAGTCGGCGGAGGCGGGCCTGGCGCCGGAGGCGGCGCTGGACGCGCTGATCGAAGGGCATATCGACTTCGCGCTGGACGACCGCGAGCTGATCACGCTGCACGACCGCGAGCTGGACCGGCTGCGGGAAACCGACCGCAAGCAGGTCCGCAAGCTGCAGCGGCAGTATGTCGAGCTGTGGGTCGCCGCGGTCCGTGCGGTGTATCCGGATCTGACCGAGCTGGAGGCCCGGGTCTCGGTGCACACCGTCTTCGGGCTGCTGAACTCGACACCGCATCTGAGCGGTCCCTCGGCGCTGCCCGACCGGGAGACGACGGCCGCGCTGCTGCACCGCCTGGCGCGCGGCGCCTTCTCGGCGGCGGCGCCCCGGGAGCGCGTCGAGTGACGAAGAAGCGTGCGGGTGTGCGGGTGTGCGGCTCCGGCGTCCCGGACTGCCCTGGACAGTTGACGTGACTGCTCGGTAGCTTTGACTCCCATGGACTGAGCAAGCGCTTAGCCATGCCGAGACTGCCACCCCGACGAGGAGGCGTGCTGTGCGCCGCACGGTGTTCAACGAGGACCACGAAGCGTTCCGCCAGACGATCCGCGACTTCATCGCGGCGGAGGTCGTGCCCCACTACCCGCAGTGGGCGGAGCAGGGCTACGTACCCAAGGAGTTCTACAAGAAGCTCGGCGAACTGGGCGTTTTCGGTATCGAGGTCCCCGAGGAGTACGGCGGCGCCGGGGAGACCAGCTTCAAGTACAACGCCGTGATCACCGAGGAGTGCGCCCGCGCGGGCGTCAGCTTCGGCGGCTCCAGCGTGCACACCGCGCTGTGCCTCCCCTACCTGCTCAAGTACGCCAACGAGGAGCAGAAGAAGCGCTGGCTGCCTGCCTTCGTCTCCGGCGAGATGATGACCGCCATCGCCATGACCGAGCCGGGCACCGGCTCCGACCTGGCCGGGATGAAGACCACCGCCAAGCTCTCCGAGGACGGCACGCACTACATCCTCAACGGCGCCAAGACCTTCATCACCGGCGGCGTCCAGGCCGACCGGGTGCTGGTCTGCGCCCGCACCGCCCCTCCGACCCCCGAGGACCGGCGCGGCGGCATCTCCATCCTCGTCGTGGACGCCAACAGCGAGGGCTACGCGGTCGGCCGCAAGCTCGACAAGCTCGGGCTGCGCACCTCCGACACCGCCGAGCTGTCCTTCACCGACGTCAAGGTGCCCGTCGAGGACCTGCTGGGCGAGGAGGGCAAGGCGTTCTCCTACCTCACCCACAACCTGCCGCAGGAGCGGCTGGGCATCGCCATCGGTGCCTACGCGCAGTCCGCGGCGGCCGTGCGCTTCGCGCAGCAGTACGTGAAGGAGCGCACGGTCTTCGGCAAGGAGGTCGCCTCCTTCCAGAACACCAAGTTCGTGCTCGCCGACTGCAAGGCCGACGTCGACGCGATGCAGGCCGTCGTGGACCGCGCTCTGGAGGCGCTGGACGCCGGCGAACTGTCGCCCGCCGACGCCGCCTCGGCCAAGCTGTTCACCACCGAGATCGCCGCCCGGGTCATCGACAAGTGCCTCCAGCTGCACGGCGGTTACGGCTACATGCTGGAGTACCCGATCGCCAACCTGTACGCCGACACCCGTGTCTCGCGCATCTACGGCGGTACCAGCGAGGTCATGCGCTCCATCGTCGCGAAGTCCATGGGCCTGTGAACGGCGCGACCGCCGCGCAGCCCTCCTCGGCAGAATCACGTACATGAGCCAAGAACTGACGTCCCTGCTCGAACTGCTCGACCTGGAGCGGGTCGAGCAGGACATCTTCCGCGGCAGCAGCCGCCCCGCAGTCGTCCCCCGCGTCTTCGGCGGCCAGGTCGCGGCCCAGGCACTGGTTGCCGCCTGCCGCACCGTCCCGGCCGGACGGCTGCCGCACTCCCTGCACGCGTACTTCCTGCGCTCGGGCGACCCGGGGGCGCACATCGTCTACACGGTGGACCGGATACGCGACGGGCGCTCCTTCACCACCCGCCGGGTGGTGGCCGTGCAGCACGGGCAGCCGATCTTCCATCTGTCCGCCTCCTTCCAGGTGCACGAGGAGGGGATGGAGCACCAGGAGCCGATGCCCCAGGCACCCGATCCGGAGACGCTGCCGACCGCGGAGGAGATCGTTCCGCGCTACCGGGAGCTGTTCACCGACCCGCAGGTGCCCGAGCGGCTGTTGCGGGCGCGGGCCGCGGTGGATCTGCGCTACGTCGAGGAGCCGCCGTTCGGCAGGGTGGGCAGGCCGAGCGAGCCGCGCTCGCAGGTGTGGTTCCGCACCAACGGGAAGCTGGACGGCGAGCTGGACGACCCGATGCTGCACATCTGTCTGGCGACGTATGTCTCGGACATGACGCTGCTGGACTCCGTGCTGCTCGCGCACGGCAGAGGCGGCTGGGCGGTCGGCGACGTGGTGGGAGCCAGCCTGGATCACGCCATGTGGTTCCACCGTCCGTTCCGTGCGGACGAGTGGCTGCTCTACGACCAGGAGTCACCCACGGCGCAGGGCGGCAGGGGGCTCGCCAAGGGGCGGATCTTCACCCGGGACGGGCGGCTGGTCGTCTCCGTCATCCAGGAGGGGGTCGTCCGGGTTCCGCGCGGGGAGAGCGGTCAGCCGGCCAGTCCGGCGGCGGCCAGCAGGTAGGCCGTCATCGGCTCGTAGAAGCGGGGGTCGACCACATGGTCGTCCAGGGGCACGGTGACCTCCAGCGTGCCCTCCGCCTCGCCCAGGAAGAGCGCGGGGTCGTTGCAGTCGGCGAAACCGACGGTGGTCAGTCCGTGCTGCGCGGCGCGGCCCGCCCAGCCGTGGTCGGCCACCACCAGGTCGGGCAGCGGCTCCCCGGCCTGCTCCAGCCCGTGCAGCACGCCCGCCATGGGCTCGGGGGAGTGCGTGTGCCACAGGGAGGCGCCCCGCTCGTAGACCGCGACCCCCTGGAACTGCACGATGACGCCCTCGTCCGCGAAGACGTTCAGCGGGGTGCGGACGATGTCGCACCCCGCCGCGCGCAGCGCGGTGGCCAGAGTGCCGTGCATGTCCAGCAGTGCTCCCGGATGGCCGGTGGCGAACAGCACCCGGCTGCGTCCCTCGGCCGCCTTGCGCAGCTCGGCGGCGGCGCGGTCGAGCGCGGCCATGGTCAGCTCCGGGTCGATGGTGTCCTGGCCCGTGCGGTAGTCCGGGTCGTCGTTGACCCCGCAGCGCTCGGCCATCACCGCGAGCACGTCCTGCTCGTCCGCCCAGCGCTCGCCCAGTTCCAGGCCGAGCCAGTAGTGGCGGTCGCCGTTGGCGAGCTTGCGGTAGTGGGACAGGTTGTTCTCCCGCGGCGTGGCGACGTCCCCCGCGATCCGGGTGCGCACCAGGTGGCCGGCGAGTTCGTCACGGGAGGGCGCTTCCGGGAGCGGCAGGGGCAGTGACACGGGCAAGAGAGGCTGTGACATGTAGCCATTGTGGCTCGTACGGACACTCGATGGACGGAGTGTCCAAAAGGCGGCGTACGCTCCTTCGGACCGTCCAACGGCGGACGGCATCGTTCCGCCTACGCTCGACGGTATGACCAGCAGCGAAATACATCCCTCCGACAGCGTTCCGACGCCCCGCGGCCCCGTCGACTCCTCCCGGGTGCCCCGCTACGCGGGCCCCGCGACCTTCGCGCGGCTGCCGCGGATCGACGAGACGGGCGGCCGCGCGGACGTCGCCGTGGTGGGTGTCCCGTTCGACACCGGCGTCTCCTACCGTCCGGGCGCCCGCTTCGGCGGCAACGCCATCCGTGAGGCCTCGCGGTTGCTGCGGCCGTACAACCCGGCGCAGGACGCCGCTCCCTTCGCGCTGGCCCAGGTCGCCGACGCCGGGGACATCGCCGTCAACCCGTTCGACATCGGCGAGGCCGTCGAAACGGTGGAGGAGGCGGCCGGGTCCCTGCTGGAGAGCGGGTCCCGGCTGATGACGCTCGGTGGTGACCACACCATCGCACTGCCGCTGCTGCGCGCGATGGCCCGCAAGCACGGCCCCGTCGCACTGCTGCACTTCGACGCGCACCTGGACACCTGGGACACCTACTTCGGTGCCGCCTATACGCACGGCACCCCCTTCCGGCGCGCGGTCGAGGAGGGGCTGCTGGACACCTCGGCGCTCTCCCACGTGGGCACCAGGGGGCCGCTGTACGGGAAGCGCGACCTGGACGACGACGCCAAGATGGGGTTCGGCATCGTCACCGCCGCCGATGTGATGCGGCGGGGGGTGGACGAGGTGACCGACCAGTTGCGGCAGCGCATCGGCTCCCGTCCGCTGTATGTGTCGGTGGACATCGATGTGCTCGACCCCGCGCACGCCCCCGGGACCGGCACTCCCGAGGCGGGTGGACTCACCTCGCGGGAGCTGCTGGAGATTCTGCGCGGTCTGTCCGACTGCCATCTGGTCTCCGCCGACCTGGTGGAGGTCGCGCCCGCCTACGACCACGCGGAGATCACTTCTGTTGCCGCCTCGCATACGGCATACGAGCTGACGACGCTGATGACCCGGCAGATCGCGGCGGCCCGGGGCTGAGCGGGCGCCCGGATGAGTGGGTTCCGGCCGTGTTGGGGACCGGGTCCTTCCGGTCCTCGTCCGGGCCCGGGCGGTCCGCCGTGCACCTCGGTGCCGCCACCCGCGTACGGCATGACGAACGGTGCAGGTCGGGGCGGGCTTGACGAACCCCGGCAAATCGTCCGCTCAGTCACGGACTGCCACTGGTTTAATACGTGACGTTACTAGATTTGATCGGTCGATGTGCATTCCGTGGAAGTTCTCGACAGACTGCACAAGCGATCCCGCGGGAAGACGGCGCGGAGCGGTCGCGGAGCTGGCCTCGTGGGGGGTGCCGGCCCGCACGCACCCAGGGACGCGCCGTCGGTGGCCGGGGCGGCCTCGGAAGAGCCAAGGGCTCACCGGGCCGCCTTCGGTCACCCTCATCCTCCTCTCCCCACCCTCCTTCCTCACCGCTCGCTCCTTCGCCTCGACCCAGGCGCTCCGGAATGAAAATCCGCTCCTTCGATGTTGGGCTTTCCGCAGGGGAGTCGGGGCAAGGCCCAACACGAAGGGACTGGGGACGTCGTGACGGAGGAGAGTGCGAGTACGCCGGGCTGGGCCAGGCGGCTTGCCGGGTACTGCTGGCGGTACAGGCGTGCGGTCGTGCTCGCGCTGGGTGCCTCGCTCGGCGGCATGGCCGTCATGGCGATGGTCCCGCTGCTGACCAAGATCATCATCGATGAGGTGGTGGTCGGCGGCCAGGGCAGCCTGTGGACGTGGATCGGGCTGCTGCTCGCCGCCGCCGTCGTCATCTACGTACTGACCTACGCCCGCCGCTACTACGGCGGACGGCTCGCCCTGGACGTCCAGCACGACCTGCGGACCGAGATGTACCGCTCGATCGTGCGGCTGGACGGGCGCAGCCAGGACGAGCTGTCCACCGGGCAGGTCGTCGGTCGCGGCACCAGCGACCTGCAACTGGTGCAGAGCCTGCTGTTCATGCTGCCGATGATGATCGGCAACGTGCTGCTGTTCCTGGTGGCGCTGGTCGTGATGCTCGTCCTGTCACCGCTGCTGACGCTGGTGTCGGTGGCCGTCTTCCCGCTGCTGTGGTGGGTGGCCAACCTCAGCCGCAAGCGCCTCTTCCCGGCGACCTGGTACGCGCAGCAGCAGGCCGGTGCGGTCGCCTCCGTGGTGGACGGATCGGTCACCGGCGTCCGGGTGGTCAAGGGGTTCGGCCAGGAAGCACAGGAGACCGGCAAGCTCCGGGACATCAGTCGGAAGCTGTTCGCCGGCCGGCTGCGCACCGTACGCCTCAACGCGCGCTACACCCCGGCCCTCCAGACGGTGCCCTCCCTCGGCCAGGTCGCCATGCTGGCGCTGGGCGGCTGGATGGCCACCCGCGGCCAGATCACCCTGGGCACCTTCGTCGCGTTCTCCACCTATCTGGCGCAGCTGGTGGGCCCTGTCCGGATGCTCGCCATGATGCTCACCGTCGGACAGCAGGCGCGGGCAGGCGTCGAGCGGGTCTACGACCTGATCGACACCGAGCCGCAGATGGCCGAGAGCCCCTACGCACGCGCCCTGCCGAAGTCCGCCGACGCGTCCGTCGAGTTCGAGGACGTCACCTTCGGCTACGCGCCGGACAACCCGGTGCTGGACGGCTTCAGCCTGCGCATCGAGCCCGGTGAGACGGTCGCCCTGGTGGGCGCCAGCGGCAGCGGCAAATCCACCGTCTCCATGCTGCTGCCGCGCTACTACGACGTGACGGGCGGAGCGGTGCGCGTCGGCGGCCAGGACGTGCGCGAGCTGACGCTGGACTCACTGCGCTCCGCCATCGGCCTCGTCCCCGAGAACCCCTTCCTGTTCTCCTCCTCCATCCGGGAGAACATCGCCTACGGTGCCCCCGACGCGACCGACGAGGAGATCCGCGCCGCCGCCCGGGCCGCGCAGGCCGACCGCTTCATCCAGGAGCTGCCCGACGGCTACGAGACCGCCGTCGGCGAGCAGGGGCTGACCCTCTCCGGCGGTCAGCGCCAGCGCATAGCGCTCGCCCGCGCCCTGCTGACGGACCCGCGTCTGCTGCTGTTGGACGACGCCACCTCGGCCGTGGACGCCCGGGTGGAACACGAGATCCACGAGGCGCTGCGCGAGGTGATGGCGGGCCGTACGACGCTGCTGATCGCCCACCGGCAATCCACCCTGGCGCTGGCCGACCGCATCGCGGTGCTGGAGGGCGGGCGGCTGGCCGACTTCGGCACCCACGAGGAGCTGACCGAGCGCTGCGCGCTCTACCGCCGGCTGCTGACCGACCCGGACGAGCTCGGCGAGGTGGAGCGCGACCCCGCGGGGATGGCGGTGCACGACGCGCACGACACCGTCGACGGGGTCACGCCCGAGCTGTGGGTGCGCGAGCAGGAGCCGGAAGCCGACGGTGCCGATCAGGGGGGCCTCACCGGTACCGCCGCGGCACAGGCCGGACGGCCCGGTGCCTTCGGCGCCGAACTGGCGGGCCTGCCCGGCAGCCCGGAACTGCTCGCAAGAGTGGCCGCGCTGCCACCCGCCGACGACACCCCGGACGTGGACGAGGAGCGTGCCGAACAGCGCGAGGACAACTACGGACTCCGCCGGCTGCTGCGCGGCTTCGGCAAGGCGCTGCTGGTCGCTCTGGTCTTCGCCGCGCTGGACGCCGGGTTCGGACTGATGCTGCCCGTACTGATCCGGCACGGCATCGACGACGGTGTGGAGAGGGGCGCGCTGAGCGCTGTCTGGGTCGCCTCCGGGCTGGCACTGGCCGTGGTCATCGCCCAGTGGGGCGCACAGATCGGCTCGCTGCTGCTGACCGGGCGCACCGGAGAGCGCGTGCTGTACGCCCTGCGGGTGAAGATCTTCGCGCAGCTGCAGCGGCTGGGGCTCGACTACTACGAACGGCACCAAGCGGGCGCCGTGATGACCCGTATGACCACCGACGTGGACGCGCTGTCGACGTTTCTGCAGACCGGTCTGGTCACCGCTGTCGTCTCGCTCTTCACCTTCCTGGGCATCCTGGGCGCGCTGCTCGTCCTCGACGTCGAGCTGGCGCTGGTCGTCTTCGCGACGCTGCCGCTGCTGGTCGTCGGGACGGTCTTCTTCCGCAGGCAGAGCGTCAAGGCGTACGAACTGGCCCGCGAGCGGGTGAGCGTGGTCAACGCGGACCTGCAGGAGTCGGTCGCCGGGCTGCGCATGGTGCAGGCGTTCCGCGGTGAGGAGCGCGGCGCCGAGCAGTTCGAGCGGCGCAGCGACGGCTACCGCCGGGCGCGGGTGCGCGGCCAGTGGCTGATATCCGTCTACTTCCCCTTCGTGCAGCTCCTCGCCTCCGTGGCGACCGCCGCCGTGCTCGTCGTCGGCGCCGGACGGATCGAGAACGGCACACTGACGGCGGGCGCGCTGGTGGCCTATCTGCTCTACATCGAGCTGTTCTTCGCCCCGGTGCAGCAGCTCTCGCAGGTCTTCGACGGCTATCAGCAGGCGGCCGTCTCGCTGCGCCGTATCCAGGAGCTGCTGCATGAGAAGAGCAGCACGCCGCAGGCCGCTTCACCGCGAAAGGTGACGGCGGTGGACGGCCGGATCGAGTTCCAGGACGTGCACTTCCGCTACGCCACCGCCGACCCGGAAGGCACCCAGGGGGACGAGGCCGCGCTCTCGGGCGTCGGGCTGACCATCCCGGCCGGTCAGACCGTCGCCTTCGTGGGGGAGACCGGCGCGGGCAAGTCCACGCTGGTCAAGCTTGTCGCGCGGTTCTACGACCCGAGCCGGGGCGCTGTCCTGGTCGACGGTCAGGATCTGCGCGAGATCGATCCGACCGGCTACCGGCACCGGCTCGGAGTCGTCCCCCAGGAGCCGTACCTCTTCCCGGGCACCGTCCGGGACGCCATCGCCTACGGCCGTATGGACGCCACCGACGCCGAGGTGGAGGCGGCGGCCCGGGCGGTCGGCGCGCACGACATGATCGCCTCCCTGTCGGGCGGCTATCTGCACGAGGTGGACGAGCGGGGCCGCAATCTGTCCGCCGGACAGCGGCAGTTGATCGCGCTGGCCCGGGCGGAGCTGGTGGATCCGGCGATCCTGCTGCTGGACGAGGCGACCGCGGCGCTGGATCTGGCGACCGAGTCGCTGGTCAACCAGGCGACGGACCGACTGGCCGGTTCGCGCACCACTTTGGTGGTGGCGCACCGGCTGACGACTGCCGCGCGTGCCGACCGGGTGGTCGTGCTCGACCACGGAAGGGTCGTCGAGGACGGGACGCACGAGGAACTGGTGGCGCGGAACGGGCGCTACGCGCAGCTGTGGCGGACGTTCACGGGGGAGAGGACACCCGCGAGCCCGTCCCGCGTGTGAGGCGGACCGGGCGGCGCCGTACGGGCGGGCTCAGCGTGCGCCGCGGTTGCGTGGATGGGCGCGGGCTGCACGCTCGTTGCCGCGCTTGTAGTTGCCCGTCCAGCGGGCCATCACCAACTGCGCGTCACCGGCGCGGACCTCCCGGAGGAAGCGGTCGGCGCGCGGACCGCGCAGGGTGGTGACCGGGCGGCCGTGGTGGGTGATCACCACGGCCGCCGTCGCGTCGTGCTGCTCGTAGGTGAATCCTTGCGGTCTCGGCATGCGCCGACGGTACGCCTCAGGTGCCGCAGAGGCCGACCACATATTCGTCCACCGTCTGCACCTCGCCGTAGGGCAACGGCTCCTGCCCCGTGCGCCAGTGGATGGCGGAGATCTCGTCGGTCGCGGTGAAGGGGAGCACCTGTGTGAGTTCCCCGGTGTAGACGGCGCCGTAGAGGACACGCTGCTCGGGCCCCAGCGCGGTGCGGGCGAAACCGGCGAAGCGCAGGGCGGCCGGCTCGACCGATTGGCAGGTCTCCTCGCGCAGTTCGCGTGCCGCCGCCGCACGCGGGCTCTCGCCCTCCTCGATACCGCCGCCCGGCAGCTCCCAGCAGGCGCGGCTGCGCACATGCACCATCAGCAGTCTGCCCCCGTGCCGGACGGCCAGCAGCACATAGCCGACGGGCGCGTCCGGAAAGCGGGTGTCCTCCGGTTCGCGGTGGAAGGACAGCAGCCGCATCCCGCGCGGACCCGTGGCCAGCGGGGCGGGTGTCGGCGAGGTCGCGGGATCAGTCATGGCGGCAGCGTAACCCCGGGCGACGACAGCCCTTCCGGCACCGCTGAGCGGTGCGCGCGCTCCCGTATTCCGTACACCTGGTCGCTCCGGGGGTCTGGCGGAGCCGGTCGGACGCGGATAGGTTCTCGACGACTTTTGGCGAAGTAAGGGGAGGGTGAATGCGTAAAACGCTCAGATGGCTGCTGTCATTGGTGGTGCTCATAGGCACCTTCAGCGTCGGCAGCGCCACCGCGGGGGCCGCCACCACGGCCGGGACGGCGGCCGACACGGACATCAAGGACCGCATCCTCGCGGTGCCCGGGATGAGCCTCATCGAGGAGAAGCCCGTCGACGGATACCGCTTCTTCCTGCTCAACTACGAACAGCCGGTGGACCATAGGCACCCCGGCAAGGGCACGTTCAAGCAGCGCATCTCCATCCTGCACAAGGACACCAACCGTCCCACGGTGTTCTTCACCAGCGGCTACAACCTCAACACCAACCCCAGCCGCAGTGAGCCGACGCAGCTGACGGACGGCAACCAGGTCTCCATGGAGTACCGCTTCTTCACCCCCTCCCGCCCGCAGCCCGCGGACTGGTCCAAGCTCACCATCTGGCAGGCGGCGAGCGACCAGCACCGCATCCACAAGGCACTCAAGAAGATCTACAGCAAGAACTGGATCGCGACCGGCGGCAGCAAGGGCGGCATGACGGCGACCTACTACCGCCGCTACTACCCGCACGACATGGACGGCACCGTCCCCTACGTCGCCCCCAACGACGTGCGCAACGACGAGGACTCGGCCTACTACAAGTTCTTCCGGAACGTGGGCTCCAAGGAGTGCCGCGACCGGCTGAACGGCGTGCAGCACGAGATCTTCGAGCGGCGCGGCGAGATGGTCCAGCGGATCAAGGCGTGGGCGAAGAAGAACGACTACACCTTCAAGCTGGCGGGCAGCGCCGACAAGGCGTTCGAACTGGTCGCCCAGGACCTCGTATGGGCCTACTGGCAGTACAACCTGGAGAGCGAGTGCGACCAGGTGCCGGCCACCGACGCCTCCACCGACACGCTCTACAAGTGGGCCGACCAGATCGGCGGCTGGTCCGCCGGCACCGACCAGGGCATCACCCCGTACGTCCCGTACTACTATCAGGCGGGCACCCAGATGGGGTCCCCGGACTATGAAGAGCCCCTGCTGGACGACGTGCGCAAGTACCCGGGCCTGAACGTGCCCCGCACCTATGTGCCGCGCAGCATCCCGATGGCGTTCAACAAGCACGACAGGGCGATGCGTGACATCGACCGCTGGGTGCGCCACCGCTCCTCGCAGATGCTCTTCGTCTACGGCGAGAACGACCCCTGGGGCGCCGAGCCGTTCCGTCCCGGCAGGCACACCGAGGACACCGCCGTCTACTGGGCGCCCGGGCAGGACCACGGCGCGAAGATCGCCACGCTCAAGGAGGACGACCGGGCGGCGGCGACCCGCATGGTGCTGGAGTTCGCGGGTCTGAAGGTCGACCCGGACAAGAAGCCCAAGCGGCTGACCGCGTACGACAAGAAGCTGGACAAGCCGCGGAAGGACACGCTGGAGCTGCGTCCCTGACGCCGGATCGGCCGGGCGTCTCCGCCCGGCCGTCTCCGCCGCGCCGTGTCGCTCAGGCGGCGTCGGCCAGCAGCCCCAGCAGATGCTCGCGTACTCGCGGCAGCAGCTCGGGCAGCTCACTCACCCGGGGGTACCAGCGCTTCTCGTACTCCCAGCACAGCCACTCGACGCCCGTCCCCTCCCCGGGGGCGGGCGTCCGGGCGTCCGCGGCGCGGGTGAGCAGCTCCGCGACGTCGGCGAGCGGCAGCACCCCCTCGCCGGGTGGCAGCGGCGTCGTGTCCTCCCGCGAGGCGATGTCCTTCACCTGCACATAGCCCAGGTGCGGGCCCAGCAGCCGGTACGTCTCTTCGGGCTCCTCGCCACCGCGCCAGGTGTGCATCACGTCCCACAGCGCTCCGGCGCCCGGATGGTCCACCGCGTCCAGGACCCTGGCCGCGTCGGCGCCCGTGCTGTGCGAGTCGTGCGTCTCCAGCAGCACCCGCACATCCAGACCGGCGGCGATCGTGGCGGCCTGCCGCAGGCGTCGTACGGCCGTCGCATCGCCCGTGGCGCGGTCGGGGCCGCCCCCGGGGAAGACCCGGACGTACGGCGCGCCCAGGTCGTGTGCCAGCTCCACCAGGGCGCGCACTTCGTCGAGTACGGGCGCGTCGTCGCCGCTGTCGGCCATCCGCGGATACCCGGCCACGCACAGGAGCCGGATGCCGGACTCGGCGAACTGCCGCACCACCTGCTGCCGCTCGTCCCGGCCGAGACCCGGGTGCACGGGTTCCTCGGGGTGGGCACGCAGTTCCACCCCGTGGAAGCCCGAGCGGTCGGCCAGGCGGAGCACTTCGGGGACGGGCACACCGGGAACGCCGAGAGTGGAGAACGCGA
The DNA here is from genome assembly GCF_018070605.1 of Streptomyces sp. B15. Taxonomy (NCBI): domain Bacteria; kingdom Bacillati; phylum Actinomycetota; class Actinomycetes; order Kitasatosporales; family Streptomycetaceae; genus Streptomyces; species Streptomyces sp. B15. The sequence goes on along the minus strand of NZ_JAGPXJ010000005.1, from coordinate 87,176 downwards.
GTCGCATGGGCTCACCCGACCAGATGCCCCGCCCTCCGGCAAGGTTCCGGAAGGACGTGTCGGCCGTAGCGCGCCGGTGCTGCCCGGCGCATCGGACCGGCGACCGGCCGGCGCCTCAACCCCCGGTGCGCGGCGGGGCGGTGGAGGCGCGGAGCCGCAGTTCGTGGCGTACCGTCACCATGCCGCCCGGCGGGGGCGCCAGCGTTCCCAGCGCGAGCTGCCCGGCGCGGGCACCCGCCTCCTGCAGCGGCAGGCGGACGGTGGTCAGCGCGGGGGAGGTGTCGACGCTGAAGGGCAGGTCGTCGAAGCCGGCGACCGACACGTCCTGCGGGACGCGCAGACCCATCTCGCGCAGCGCCGCGCACACGCCGAGTGCGACGGTGTCGTTGGCGGCCAGCACGGCCGTCGTCTCGGGCGCGGTGCGCAGCAGTTCGCGGGCGCCCTGGTAGCCGCAGGAGCGGTCGTAGCCGCCGCCGTGGACGGTCAGCTGCTCGGCCCGGTCGGCGGTGACGTCTCCGTGCGCGGCCAGTGCGGCACGGTGGCCCTCCAGCCGGTGCCTGGTGGTGGTGCGCTCGGCGGGGCCCGCGACATAGCCGATGTGCCGGTGGCCCAGTGCCAGCAGATGTTCGGTCAGCTCGCGTGCTCCGCCGTAGTTGTCGAACGCGACCGTGAGAACGCCGCCTCGGGTGCCATCGTGCGCGGCGCCCCGTGGGCCCTGGTCGCCTGCCGCCGAGCGCGGCTTCGCCGAGGACGCCGGCCCGGACAGCTGTGGGCCGGACAGCTCCGGTCCGGGCTGCCGTGCGCCGGTCCCGGTGACGGCTGTCGGTTCGTCCAGCGGCGGTCTGCCGCACAGCACGATCCGGGTGCCGCCCGCGGCCAGCCGCCGCAGCCGGGTGGTCAGGGCGGCGCTGTGCTGCGGGTCCTCCACCGCGCCACCGGTCAGTACGATCGCCGCGGCACGCTGGCGCTGCAGCAGTGTCAGATAGGTGAGCTCCCGTTCGGGTGAACCGCCGGTGTTGCACACCACGGCGAGTTTGCGCGGGACCGGCCCGTCCGCCCGGCCCTCCAGTTCGCCCTGGACGGCACCGGCGATGATGCCGAAGAACGGGTCGGCGATGTCGTTGACGAGGATGCCCAGCAGGTCCGAGCTGGCGGCGGCCAGTGAGCTGGCGGGGCCGTTGACGACGTACTCCAGTTCGTCCACCGCGCGCAGTACGCGACTTCTGGTGGCGCCCGCGACGGGGTAGTTGCCGCTCAGCACGCGGGAGACGGTCGCCGACGAGACGCCCGCGCGTGCCGCGACATCCGCCAGGGTCACTGCCATCCGTTCCTCCGCCTCGTCCCGGTCGAGGGCTTCGAGGACATGTTCCCACGCGGACGAGTGCTGCCCTACCGTGCGCCAAGTCCCTTGCCCGCGCCCTTCCCCGGGGCTACCGTGTGTGGATAGTAAGCGCTTACTACGCGCACCTGTCACCCCCGCTCACCACGCACGCTTGCCACCGCGCCCTCCACCGCCGACCGCAGGGAGACGAGCCCACGTGTCACGCAGGACAGTCCGGATCGCCATGAACGGCGTCACCGGCCGGATGGGACACCGCCAACACCTCGTACGCTCCGTCCTCGCGCTGCGCGAGGAGGGCGGCATCGACCTCGGCGGCGGCGAGACGCTGTGGCCCGAACCCGTCCTGGTGGGCCGCAGGGAGCACGCGCTGCGGGCCCTCGCACACGAGTACGGACTTGATCCTCAGGCCGTCTCCACCGACCTGGACGCGGTGCTGGCCGACGACAGCATCGACATCTACTTCGACGCCCAGGTCACCTCGGCGCGTCAGGAAGCGCTCAAGAAGGCCATCGCGGCCGGTAAGCACATCTACGCGGAAAAGCCCACCGCCACCTCGCTGGACGGCGCCCTGGAGCTGGCGAGGGCGGCGTCCCGGGCCGGCGTCAAGCACGGCGTCGTCCAGGACAAGCTCTTCCTGCCCGGACTGCGCAAGCTCGCCCGGCTGGTCGACAGCGGCTTCTTCGGCCGGGTGCTGTCGGTGCGCGGCGAGTTCGGCTACTGGGTGTTCGAGGGCGACTGGCAGAGCGCCCAACGCCCCTCCTGGAACTACCGCGCGGAGGACGGCGGCGGCATCGTCAGCGACATGTTCCCGCACTGGGAGTACGTGCTGCACAACCTCTTCGGCCGCGTCACCTCCGTGCAGGCGCACGCCACCACCCACATCCCGCGCCGCTGGGACGAGCGGGGCGAGCCCTACGAGGCGACGGCGGACGACGCCGCCTACGGCATCTTCACCCTGGAGGGCGGCGCTGTCGCACAGATCAACTCCTCCTGGACGGTACGGGTGCACCGGGACGAACTGGTCGAGTTCCAGGTGGACGGCACCGAGGGCTCCGCCGTCGCCGGTCTGCGCGGCTGCCGCTACCAGCATCGCGCCGGTACGCCGAAGCCGGTGTGGAACCCGGACCTGCCCGCCACCGAGCGCTTCCGCGAACAGTGGCAGGAGGTGCCCGACAACGACGGCGACGAGGACACCAACGGCTTCAAGGCGCAGTGGGAGCTGTTCTTGCGCCACGTCTGCGCCCGGGACACATCCGGTCCGGAAGCCGCCGAGCCCTACCCGTGGGATCTGCTCGCCGGGGCGCGCGGGGTGCAACTGGCCGAACTGGCACTCATCTCCTCGGCCGAGGGCCGCCGCTGCGAGGTTCCGGAGCTGGAGCTGTGATCCGGCTGCCCGACCCGGACACCGGGGGCATCCGCGGTTACGAGCCGCGCAGTACGCCCTCCGACGCCGTAGGCGCCCACCACGGCGGCGGCACCGGCGTGGGGCTGCCGCTCAACTCCCGTACGGTCTACGCCGCCGCGCATGTGGTGGCCGACCCGCTGGCCGACACCTCGCCCGACGGCCCCGCGGCACTCGACTGGGACGCCACGCTCGCCTTCCGCCGCCATCTGTGGGCGCACGGGCTGGGCGTGGCCGAGGCGATGGACACGGCACAGCGCGGCATGGGCCTGGACCGGGCAGGGGCTGCCGAGCTGATCCGGCGCTCGGCAGCCGAGGCCGAGGCGGTCGGCGGGCTGTTGGCCTGCGGTGTGGGCACCGATCAGCTCGCCCCGCTCGGACAGCGCCCGGCCGGGGCGCCCGAGCAGGCCCTGGCCGCCGTCACGGCGGCGTACGAGGAGCAGTTGACGCTGACCGAGGACACCGGCGCGCAGGCCATCGTGATGGCCTCCCGCGCCCTGGCCGCTGTCGCCCGCGGCCCCGAGGACTACGAGAGCGTCTACGGCACGCTGCTGCGCCAGGCGAGCCGTCCTGTCATCCTCCACTGGCTGGGTCCCATGTTCGACCCGGCGCTGGAGGGCTATTGGGGCAGCAGCGATCTGGACGAGGCCACCGACACCTTCCTGCGCATCATCGCGGCGCACCCCGAGCGGGTCGACGGGGTGAAGGTCTCGCTGCTCGACGCCGACCGCGAGGTGGCACTGCGCCGGCGGCTGCCGGGGACGGTGCGCTGCTACACCGGTGACGACTTCCACTACCCGCAGCTGATCGAAGGTGACGAGGCGGGCCACAGCGACGCGCTGCTGGGCGTCTTCGACCCGCTCGCCCCGCTGGCCGCACACGCTGTACGGCTGCTGGACTCCGGGGACGGCGCGGCGTTCCGGGCCGCGCTCGATCCCACCGTCCCACTGGCGCGCCACCTCTTCCAGCAGCCGACCCGCTACTACAAGACCGGTGTGGTGCTGCTCGCCTGGCTGGCGGGGTACCAGGAGCACTTCACGATGGTCGGCGGACTGCAGTCGGCCCGCTCCCTGCCGCACCTGGCACGCGCCTACCAACTCGCCGACTCGCTGGGCCTCTTCCCCGATCCGGACCGTGCCGAGCAGCGGATGAAGCAGCTGCTCACCGTCCACGGAGTGGCCCAGTGAACCCGGGCCAGGGCCTTGCCAGGCTGTCGATCAACCAGGAGACCGTCCGCCAGCTGTCCCTTCCCGAACTGGCTCGCAGGGCCGCGGAACTGGGGATCGGAGGGGTCGGCCTGTGGCGCGATCCGGTGCGCGCCTACGGGCCCGCCGCCGCGGCCCGGCTCCTGCGCCAGCACGGGCTGGCCGTCACCTCGCTGTGCCGGGGCGGCTTCTTCACGGCGCGGGAGGCCGGGGCGCGCCGCGCCGCACTGGACGACAACCGGGCCGCGCTCGACGAGGCCGCCGAACTGGGCACCGGCCTCCTGGTGCTCGTCTCGGGGGGACTGCCGGACGGCGAGCGGGATCTGGCGGCGACCCGCTCGCCGAACTCGCCCCCTACGCACGGGAACGCGGCGTACGGATGGCCGTCGAGCCGCTGCACCCGATGTACGCCTCCGACCGGTGCGTGGTCTCCACGCTCGGCCAGGCGCTCGACCTGGCCGAGCGGTTCCCCGCCGACGAGGTCGGGGTGGTGGTGGACTCCTACCACCTGTGGTGGGACGAGCGGGTGCCGCGGCAGATCGCACGGGCGGGGGAGCAGGGCCGTATCGCGATCCTCCAGCTCGCCGACTGGGTCACCCCGCTGCCCGAGGGCGTACTGCTGGGCCGGGGGCAGTTGGGGGACGGCGCGATCGACCTGCGGGCCTTCCGCACCTGGACGGACGCCGCCGGCTACCGGGGCCCGGTCGAGGTGGAGATCTTCAACCCGGCGCTGTGGGAGCGCGACGGTGCCGAGGTGCTGCGGGAGACCGCGGCGCGGTACCTCCAGCACGTCCTTTGAGGCCGCGCCCACCAAAGCGGACGCCAGGCTGCCGAAAAAGTCACCCAGCGCGGTGCAACCCTTTCGCTCCGTGGTGTGTCGAACCTGGTATCGGCGCTCCCTTGGGGGGAAGAAGCGGGAGACCGAGGGGGGATACGAAGGGCCCGGTCCGTGGACCGGGCCCTTCGTGAAGCTTCTTTCCAGCAGTCGGTGTCAGCGACTCAGAACGGCACTCCGCAGCGCAGCGCCACGTTGGCATACGGTCTGGCCTCACCGGTGCGCACCACCAGCCGTGCCTGCCGGGTCAGCGCCTTCAGTTCCTCGTGCGGCACCAGTTCGAGGCCGGGGAAGTGACTGTCCAGCAGTGCGCCGCACTCCGGGTTGGCCTGCCGCACCTCCGCGGCGGCGACGGCGCCCTCGACCTCCAGCTCCTCCAGAAGGCCGGTGAGTACTTCGGCGAAGGAGGGCACCGAGGCGCGGAAGGCGAGGTCGACCACGGTCGGCCCCTCGGGGATGGGAAGACCGATGTCGCAGACGACGACGAGGTCCGTGTGCCCCAGCCGCGCCAGGGCGCCGCTGAGATGACGGTTGAGTATGCCGGTCTTCTTCATTCCGCTCTTTCCTCGGCGTCGGCTTCCTGGGCGTCGGCTTCCTCCGCGCCGGCCGCGCCGATCTCCTCAGCGCTGGGGTACGACTCCTGGGCCCCCGGGCGGGTGACGGCGAGGGCGCCGACGCGTACGGCGTAGCCCACGGCGTCCTCCAGCCGGTCACCGCGGCCCAGCCGCCAGCCGAGCGCGCCGGTGAAGGCGTCGCCCGCTCCGGTGGTGTCCACGGCCCGCACCCGGGGAGTGGGTACCCGCACCATGCCGATTCCGTCCGTCGTCTCGCTGCCCACTCCGGGGCCGGCCACCAGTGCGCCCTCGGCTCCCAGGGTGACCACGACGCTGCGCGGGCCCAGCGCCAGGAGAGCGGTGGCCCACTCCTCGGGGTCGGCGGTCAGCGACTGCCCGTCGTCCAGCAGGAGCCGGGCCTCGTGCTCGTTGAGGACCAGCGGGTCGCACAGCGCCAGTACGTCCTCGGGCAGGCGGGCGGGTGGCGAGGGGTTGAGCACCAGACGGGCACCGTGCTCGGCGGCGGCCCGTGCCGCCGCGGCGACCGTCTCCAGGGGGATCTCCAGCTGGAGGGAGACGACGGCAGCGGCCTCGAACAGGTCGCGCGCCGCCGCCACGTCGTCCGGCGTGAGCCGGGCGTTGGCGCCGGGGGAGACGACGATGCTGTTGTCGCCGGCCGCGTCCACGGTGATGAGGGCGACGCCGGTCGGTGCGTCCTTGCCCTCCGCGGCACCGTCGGTGCCGTTCTTGCCCACCGTGCCGGGCGTGTCCGTCGATCCCACGAGGAGCCCCGCCAACGCGGCGCCCGCATCCCGCTGGGCCTCGGCCAGCATACGGCCGTACGCGTCGTCGCCGACGCGCGCCAACAGCGTGGTGCGGGCGCCGAGCCGGGCGGCTGCCGCCGCCTGGTTCGCGCCCTTGCCGCCCGGGTGGATCATCAGATCCGACCCGAGCACCGTCTCGCCGGGTCCCGGTCGGCGGTCGAGACCGATGACCAGGTCGGCGTTGGCGGAACCTACGACCAGCAGGTCGTATGCGTGCATCCGGGGTGCTCCTTCTCGTCCCGTGCGGGCACGGCTGCCCGCGACGGGCCGTTCAGCCTGTCGTCCGTCCGGCTCCCGCTCAGGAGAACCGGTTCTCCGGTCAGGAGAAGTGGTCGACGTTCTTCTTGGTGACGACCTCCACCGGGACCTTGATCTGCTTGTCGATGGAGGAGCCGTCGATGACGCGCATGGCGTTGCGGACGGCCATCTTGCCGAGCTCGGCCGGCTGCTGGGCGACGGTCGCGTTCATGGTGCCCTTCTTGACGGCCTTCATCGCGTCCGGAGTACCGTCGAAGCCGACGATCTTCACGGACTTGCCCGCCTTGGACCCGAGCGCCTTGATCGCACCCAGTGCCATCTCGTCGTTCTCCGCGAAGACCGCGTCGATCCCCGGGTGCGACTGCATGGCGTTGGTGGTCACGTCCAGGCCCTTGGTGCGCTGGAAGTCCGCGGGCTGCTTGGCGACGACCTTGATGCCGGGGTACTTCTTGAGGCCCTCGGAGAAGCCCTTGCCCCGCTCGCGGGAGGCGGAGGTGCCCGTCTGGCCCTGCAGGATCAGGATCTCGCCCTTGCCGTCGAGCTGCTCGGCGATCTCCTTGGCGGCCTTCTTGCCGCCCGCGACGTTGTCCGAGGCGACGGTCGTCTCGACGTCCGCCTTGTTGACGCTGCGGTCGGCGGCGATCACCGGGATGTTGGCGTTGTTCGCGGCCTTGACGGAGGGGGCCGCGGCGTCGGAGTCGACCGGGTTGATGATGATCGACTTCACCTGCTGCGAGGTGAAGTTCTGTACCTGGTTGGCCTGCTGGGAGGCGTCGTCCGAGGCGTTCTGGACGCTCAGCTCCGCGCCCTGTGCCTTGGCCTCCTCCTCGGCGCCCTTCTTCATCTGGACCATGAAGGGCTGGTTCAGCGCGGATATGGCGAAGCCGATCTTGGGCTTGTCCTTGCCACCGCTCGAATCGTCACCGGACCCGCAGGCCGTTGCCGTCAGTGCGACTGCCGTGGCCACGACGACGACAGACGTGTTCGTTCTCTTGCTCATTGCTGCATTCCTTGCAGTCGGCAGATGGATGAACTACGCGAGCTCCCCCGTCGCACAAAGATCATGCGCGGCGACGCAGTGTATCGAGGAGCACGGCGAGCGCAATAACTACCCCAATGACAACCTGCTGCCAGAAAGCGGAAACATCGAGAAGGTTGAGTCCATTGCGCAGAACAGCGAGGATAAGCGCGCCGATCAGCGTTCCGGAAGCCTTGCCCACGCCTCCGGCCAGACTGGCACCACCAATGACGACGGCGGCAATCGCGTCCAGTTCGTAACCTTCGGCGGCCGTCGGCTGGGCCGAGGCGAGCCGGGAGGCCAGGACGATTCCGGCGATGGCGGCGAAGGTGCCCACCAGGGTGTAGATCACCAGCTTCTGCCGGCCGACCCGGATGCCGGACAGGTGCGCGGCCTCCTCGTTGCCGCCGATCGCGTACATCGACCGGCCGCTGTAGGTGCGGTTGAGCACCAGTGCCGCCAGCAGACCCATCGCGATCATCACCAGGACCGGGACCGGCAGCCATTCTCCGATCGTCTTGCCGATCCAGGACAGCGAGTCGGGCAGGACGACCGGGTTGCCCTCGGAGACGACCTGCGCCAGGCCGCGCGCCGCCGAGAGCATCGCCAGGGTCGCGATGAACGGCGGCAGCTTGCCGTAGGAGATCAGCACACCGTTCAACAGCCCGCAGGCGGTGCCGGAGAGGATGGCCAGGATGACGCCGAGGAACGCCGGCATGCCCTGGGTCGTGGTGAACCAGCCGAGCATCACCCCGGAGAACGCGGCCACCGAGCCGACCGACAGGTCGATACCGCCGGAGACGATGGCGAAGGTGACACCGAACGCGAGGATCGCGGTCACGGCCGCCTGCACGCCGACGTTCAGCAGGTTCGTCGTGGTGAAGAAGTTGTCGGTCCAGAACGACAGCACGATGACCAGGACGGCGAGCGCTGTCAGTGCGCCGTTGTCCTCCAGGATGCGGCGTACCTGGTTCGGCGGCCCGCTGCCGCCGGGGCGCTTGTCCAGGCGGTGACCCGGCTGCTGCGTGTCAATGGCCACGGGGAGAATCCTCCATCTCGCTCGTTCCTGGCGCGGAGGTGCCGACGGCCAGTGCCATGACGGCGTCCTGGGTCGCTTCCCGCGCGGTCAGTTCACCGGCGATCCGGCCCTGGGACATCACCAGGATCCGGTCGCTCATGCCCAGCACCTCGGGGAGGTCGCTGGAGATCATCAGCACCGCGTGGCCGGAGGCCGTCAGCTCGTTGATGAGCTGGTAGATCTCGACCTTGGCGCCCACGTCGATACCGCGGGTGGGTTCATCGAGGATCAGCACGCGGCTGTTGGCGAGCAGCCACTTGCCGATCACGACCTTCTGCTGGTTGCCGCCGGAGAGGGTGCGCACATGCTGGTCGAGCCCGGCCATCCGCACACCGAGCCGGTCCGCGATCCGGGAGGCCGCCTTGCGCTGCCCGGCGCGGTCCACCAGGCCGCCCCTGCTCGCCTCGCGCAGGGTGACCAGGCCCAGGTTCTCCGAGACCGAGGCGTCCGGGAGCAGGCCCTGCCCCTTGCGGTCCTCGGGGACCAGGCCCAGCCCCGCCGCGTGCGAGGCCCATACGTCGCGGGCGGGCAGCCGCTTGCCGCCGACCTCGACGCGGCCGGCGTCGTAGCCGTCGGCGCCGAAGACGGCCCGCACCACCTCGGTACGGCCCGCGCCGACGAGCCCTGCGATGCCGACGACCTCACCGGCGCGCACCTCGAAGCTGACGTTCTCGAAGGCGCCCTGCCTGCGCAGCCCGGTCACCCGCAGCAGCGGCGCGGCCGAGGCGGCTTCCTGCTGCGTCCGTGCGGTCTGGCGCGGGTACTGCTGCTCGATGCTGCGGCCCACCATCAGCCGCACCAGCTCCTCTTGAGGAGTGTCGGCCGCGACCTGGCCGACACTGCGGCCGTCGCGCAGCACGGTGACCCGGTCGCCGATGGCGGGGATCTCCTCCAGGTGGTGGGTGATGAAGACGATGCCCACGCCCTCGGCCCGCAGCTTGCGGACGATACCGAAGAGGCGGTTCACCTCCTCGGCGGTGAGCACGGCGGTCGGCTCGTCCATGATCAGGACGCGGGTGCGCAGGCTGAGCGCCTTGGCGATCTCGACCATCTGCCGCCCGGCGATACCCAGCTTGCCGACCGGGGTGCGCGGGGGCGCGGTGACACCCACCCGGTCCAGCAGCACCTTGGCGTCGGCTTCCATCTTCTTGCGGTCCACCAGGCCCAGCCGGCGCGGCTGCCGGCCCAGGAAGATGTTCTCCGCGATGGACAGATGCGGCACCAGGTTGAACTCCTGGTGGATGGTGGCGATGCCGAGTTTCTCCGCGGCCTCCGCGTCGGCGATGCGCACCGTCTTGCCCTCGCGCAGCACCCGCCCGCCGTCCGGGCGGTAGGTGCCGGAGAGCACCTTGATCAGTGTGCTCTTGCCGGCGCCGTTCTCGCCCAGCAGGACGTGCACCTCGCCGGTGCGCAGGTCGAAGTCGACACCGTCGAGGGCGACCACGCCGGGGAAGGTCTTACGGATGCCTTCGGTGCGCAGCAGTTCCCGTGCCGGGGGCGGGTCTGGGGTGGTCAACGACGCGTCCTTTCGTCTTCGCCGCAGGAGCGGCGCGCTATGAGGTGGGCGGAAAGCGTGACGGAACCGGCGCTCCTGCCCTCCACCAGGTCGGTCAGTGCGGCGACCGCGCGGTGTCCCAGCTCCTGGGTGGGCTGGGCGATCGCGGTGATCGGGGGGTCGGTGTGCAGGAACCACGGGATGTCGTCGAAGGCGGCCAGTGACACGTCCTGCGGCACCCGCAGACCGCGCGTACGCAGCTGCTCCATGACGCCCAGCGCCATCAGGTTGTCCGTCGCGAAGATCGCGTCGGGCGGCTGGGGCAGTGCGAAGAACCGTTCCGCCGCCTGCCGGCCGCTCGCCGTTTGGAAGTCGCCCTGCCCGATGTAGGCGTCGGGCAGCGGCAGCCCGTGTTCGAGCAGCGCCGAGCGGAACGCCCGGACCCGCTCGTTGCTGGTGGTGCTCGCCACGGGCCCGGTGATGATAGCCAGCCTGCGGTGTCCGAGGGCGTACAGATGAGCGACGAGATCGCGAACAGCGGGTCGCCCGTCGGCGCGCACCAGCGGAATGTCCAGGCCCTCGATCCACCGGTCGACGAAGACCATGGGGATGCCCAGCAGCGCGGCCTCGCGCAGCGCGACGGAGTCCCCGTCCGCGGGGGAGACGAGCAGCCCGTCGATCCGGCGGTCCAGCAGGGTGCGCACATGGTGGTCCTGCAGCGACAGCTGTTCGTCGGCGTTGCCGATGATCACGCTGTAGCCGCGACCGCGTGCCGCGTCCTCGACCGCGCGGGCCAGTTCGGTGAAGAAAGGATTCAGCACGTCGCTGATGACCAGACCGAGGGTGCGGGTCTGGTCGGTGCGCAGCGAGCGGGCCAGGGTGTTGGGCCGGTAGCTCAGTTCGGACACGGCGGTCAGCACCCGGGCGCGGGTCTCCTCGCGGACCCCGCTGTGGTCGTTGAGGACGCGCGAGACCGTGGCGACGGAGACGCCGGCGCGTGCCGCGACGTCCTTGATGCCTGCCATTGCCGTGCCGGTTCCAAGCTGGGAAAAGGGGCGAAGTGCCTCCAGGCGCACGACACTCCGAGGGCGCCGCGCTGCGCATGGAAACGATTACATCGGTCATGCAATGTGATGTGCGCATGGTGACGCAAGTTGAGGACGTGGCCGATGCCGGATCGTGATGATGCTCGTGCAGACGTAACTGCGGTGGTCACGCGGACAGTTCCAACGGTGAGCCCAGAGTTATCCAGGGCCGGTGTGTCGGTTCGGATGCGCTGTCGGTCCGGCTTGTCCGGCTGAGGGTCCGGGGGTCGGTCCCCGGGAGGGCGCAGTATCCACAAGGCTGCCGCAGTGTCGGCACCCGGGGCTACGGTCGGTGACATGACGTTCCAGCCTGCCGTGCTCGAAGGGGTACTAGAGCGCATCACCTACGCCAACGAGGACAATGGGTACACGGTCGCGCGGGTGGACACCGGCCGCGGCGGTGAACTGCTCACCGTCGTGGGCGCGTTGCTGGGCGCCCAGGCGGGGGAGTCGCTGCGGATGGAGGGCCGCTGGGGCTCCCACCCGCAGTACGGACGCCAGTTCCATGTGGACAACTACGTCACGGTGCTGCCGGCCACCGTCCAGGGCATCCGCCGCTATCTCGGCTCGGGCCTGATCAAGGGCGTCGGCCCGCGCATCGCCGACCGGATCGTCAGCCACTTCGGGGTCGACACGCTGGAGGTCATCGAGGCCGATCCGAACAAGCTCGTCGAGGTCCCCGGGCTCGGTCCCAAGCGCACCAAGCTGATCGCCGCCGCCTGGGAGGAGCAGAAGGCCATCAAGGAGGTGATGGTCTTCCTCCAGGGCGTCGGCGTCTCCACGTCCATCGCCGTGCGCATCTACAAGCAGTACGGCGACGCGTCCATCTCCGTGGTGCGCGGCAACCCCTACCGGCTGGCGGCCGATGTGTGGGGCATCGGCTTCCTGACCGCCGACCGCATCGCCCAGTCCGTCGGTATCCCGCACGACAGCCCGGAGCGGGTCAAGGCGGGTCTGCGACACGCGCTGTCCCAGTCCTCGGACCAGGGCCACTGCTATCTGCCCGAGGAGCGGCTGATCTCCGAGGCGGTCAAGCTCCTCCAGGTGGACACCGGCCTGGTCATCGACTGCCTCGGCGAGCTGGCGGCCGACGAGGAGGGCGGTGTCGTGCGCGAGCCGGTGCCCGACCCGGAGGATCCGCAGCGCACGGAGACCGCCGTCTATCTCGTCCCCTTCCACCGTGCGGAGGTCGCCCTGGCCGCCCAGCTCAAGCGGCTGCTGCGCACCACCGAGGACCGGCTGCCCTGGTTCCAGGACGTCGACTGGGACAAGGCGCTCAGCTGGCTGAGCGAACGCACGGGAGCCCGGCTGGCCCCCGAACAGCAGGAGGCGGTGCGGCTCGCGCTCACCAGCCGGGTCGCGGTGCTGACGGGCGGGCCGGGGTGCGGCAAGTCGTTCACGGTGCGCTCGGTGGTGGAGCTCGCCCGCGCCAAGAAGGCCCGCGTGGTGCTGGCGGCGCCCACCGGGCGGGCCGCCAAACGGCTGGCGGAGCTGACCGGTGCCGAGGCGTCCACCGTCCACCGGCTGCTGGAGCTGAAGCCGGGCGGTGACGCGGCCTACGACCGGGACCGCCCGCTGGAGGCCGACCTGGTGGTGGTCGACGAGGCCTCCATGCTGGATCTGCTGCTGGCCAACAAGCTGATCAAAGCCGTCCCGCCCGGTGCCCATCTGCTGCTGGTGGGGGACGTGGACCAGCTGCCCTCGGTCGGCGCCGGGGAGGTGCTGCGCGATCTGCTGTCCGAGGACGGGCCGGTTCCCGCGGTGCGGCTGCGCCGGATCTTCCGCCAGGCCCAGCAGTCGGGCGTGGTCACCAACGCGCACCGCATCAATTCCGGCACCCAGCCGCTCACCCAGGGGCTGGAGGACTTCTTCCTCTTCGTGGAGGAGGACACCGAGGCGGCCGGCGCGCTGACGGTGGATGTGGCGGCCCGGCGCATCCCGGCGAAGTTCGGGCTCGATCCACGGCGCGACGTCCAGGTGCTCGCCCCCATGCACCGCGGCCCGGCCGGAGCGGGCGCGCTGAACGGGCTGCTCCAGCAGGCGGTCACCCCGGCCCGTCCGGGGCTGCCCGAAAAGCGGTTCGGCGGTCGGGTTTTCCGGGTGGGCGACAAGGTCACCCAGATCAGAAACAACTATGAAAAGGGTGCGAACGGCGTCTTCAACGGCACGGTCGGAGTGGTCACCGCACTGCAGCCGGACGACCACCGGCTCACCGTGCTGACGGACGAGGACGAAGAGGTCGACTACGACTTCGACGAGCTGGACGAGCTCGTGCACGCCTATGCGATGACCATTCACCGCTCACAGGGCAGCGAATACCCGGCAGTAGTGATTCCGGTCACCACGGGCGCCTGGATGATGCTCCAACGGAATCTGCTGTACACGGCAGTGACGAGAGCCAAGCGACTGGTGGTGCTGGTGGGGTCGCGTAGGGCACTCGGACAGGCGGTCCGCACCGTCTCGGCGGGGCGGCGCTGCACGGCGCTCGACCACCGGTTGCGCGCGGTGGCTGCTGCCTCGGGAGGCGAGAACGGTGCCAGGGGGTGACCATGACGGCCAAGAGGGTGCAGGATAGCTAGATGGGCGGCACTGCGTGCCACCATGGAGCCCTCTGGCTGACCCCCAGTGCACCGCACGGCGCTGGATAAGGGAGAGTGGAAGAAGTCAGGGCACCTCGAAGAAGAGGCACTACGTCGGTGAGGGATGACGTGAGCGAACACCGCGACAGCGAGAACTCCGTAGTACTCCGCTACGGGGACGGCGAGTACAGCTACCCGGTCGTCGACAGCACGGTGGGCGACCGTGGCTTCGACATCGGCAAGCTGCGTGCCCAGACCGGTCTGGTGACCCTGGACTCGGGATACGGCAACACCGCCGCCTACAAATCCGCCATCACCTTCCTCGACGGTGAGCAGGGCATCCTGCGCTACCGCGGCTATCCGATCGAGCAGCTCGCCGAGCGCGGCACCTTCCTGGAGACCGCGTACCTGCTCATCAACGGCGAGCTGCCGACCGTCGACGAACTGAGCGCGTTCAAGAACGAGATCACGCAGCACACACTGCTGCACGAGGACGTCAAACGGTTCTACGACGGTTTCCCGCGCGACGCCCACCCGATGGCGATGCTCTCCTCCGTGGTCAGCGCGCTGTCGACCTTCTACCAGGACAGCCACAACCCCTTCGACGAGAAGCAGCGGCACCTCTCGACCATAAGGCTGCTGGCCAAGCTGCCCACGATCGCCGCCTACGCCTACAAGAAGGCGATCGGCCACCCGGTCATCTACCCGAGCAACGACCTGGGCTACGTCGAGAACTTCCTCCGGATGACCTTCTCGGTCCCGGCGCAGGAGTACGAGCTCGACCCGGTCGTGGTCAACGCCCTCGACAAGCTGCTGATCCTGCACGCCGACCACGAGCAGAACTGCTCGACCTCCACCGTGCGCCTCGTCGGCTCGTCCCAGGCGAACATGTTCGCCTCGATCTCGGCGGGCATCAACGCGCTCTGGGGCCCCCTGCACGGCGGTGCCAACCAGAGCGTGCTGGAGATGCTCCAGGGCATCCAGGCCGCGGGCGGCGACGTCGACTCCTTCATCCGCAAGGTGAAGAACAAGGAGGACGGCGTCAAGCTCATGGGCTTCGGCCACCGCGTCTACAAGAACTTCGACCCGCGGGCGAAGATCATCAAGGCGGCGGCCCACGATGTGCTCTCGGCGCTGGGCAAGAGCGACGAGCTGCTGGACATCGCGCTCCGCCTGGAGGAGCACGCGCTGTCCGACGACTACTTCACGGAGCGCAAGCTCTACCCGAACGTGGACTTCTACACCGGTTTGATCTACCGCGCGATGGGCTTCCCGACCAGCATGTTCACCGTGCTGTTCGCGCTGGGCCGGCTGCCGGGCTGGATCGCCCAGTGGCACGAGATGATCAAGGAGCCGAACTCGCGCATCGGCCGCCCGCGCCAGATCTACACGGGCGTCGTCGAGCGGGAGTACGTCCCCGTCGAGGCTCGCTGACCCGTTCGGGCGTCCGGCTCGCGGTGCCCTGAGTCGCGGTGCCCTGAGCCGCGGTGCCCGAGTCTCGGGCTGCACAAGGCGACCCCTGTATCGGCACAACTGGAAGGCCCCGGTCCGATTGGACCGGGGCCTTCCGTTTGTGCGCATTGACGACGAGACGTAGGTCACAGAAATTGGGGGGTAACCATCGGCGGGGTTCGTGGGTCTAACCGGGTGGCGTCGGCCTCCCGGCGGAGCCTTCGCCGCTGCTTCACATTCGTCTTGGGGGACGGATGCGAAGTGAAGGAACGGTGAACGTGCGCGGGGAGCTTTGAGCGGCCCTCCCGTCCGCACGGACACCCAGGAGGCGCCCGGCCAGGATCCCGTGGGGGGAATCCGTGACCGGGAATCGAAAGCGCCCCGTCGACGGGCCCGTGGGGGGACCTGGCCGACGGGGCGCTTTTCGCTGCCGCGGGCCTTGACGCAAGAGGGCTCCGCCGATGCGGAGTGCCCCCTCGCTGCCCGTCGCACTGGCGAGCCCTCCGCGGTGGCGAGGTGTGCTTCTTCCCGCCGCGGTGGCGAGGTGTGAAACGCGCGGGGCCGGCGGTGCCGAACTCGCCGCAATCGGTGGGTTCGGCACCGCCGCGCACGTTTCCTGTGGCTGAGCGCTGCCGCGGCCAGAAGGGTTCGCTCTGCCGTGCGGGCGCCCGGGGCCGGGGTGACAATGGAGGTGCGGTGCCTCTTGTGATGGCGAGGCGGCGGGGCCGTCAGGCGCGGCCGACCAGCTCGTACCCCGCCTCGTCCACGGCGTCGCGTACGGCGACGTCGTCCAGCTCGCCGGAGGAGGTGACGGTGACCTCTCCGGAGGCGGCCACGGCCTTCACCGCCGAGACGCCCTCGATCCGGGAGATCTCCTCGGAGACCGCGCCCTCGCAGTGGCCGCAGGTCATTCCGGAAACCTTGTAGGTGGTCGTGACGGTACTCATGGCCGACTCCTCAACTCTCAGTACAAAACCCTCGGTACAAGGCTCTCGACGCGAGAGCTCCGGGTACCGAACTCGGACCGCACGAGGGGCCCGGAGGGCCGGGCGGTGCGTGCGCGAGGTCAAAGATATACCCCTGCGGGGTATAGGCCAAGCGCTGCCTCACCCCACGTAGCGCCGCCCTCCGGCACCCCGCGGGGAGGGAACCGCGGAAGGCAGGTGGTCGGTGTGGAAGGCGCCTTGTGGGTGACGCTCGCGCTCGTGGGTGTCACCACCCTGCCGCCGCTGGTGCCCAACGCGGCGCTGATAGCGACGGCGGGTGCACTCGCGGCCGAAGGCCGGCTCCCGCTGCCGCTGGTGCTGCTGGTCGTCGCGGGCAGCGCGCTGGCCGGGGACGCACTGGTGTACTGGCTGGGGCGGCGCACCGGTGCGCGCAGCCGCCGGTGGCTGTCGACCGGCCCCCGCCGCAGGGCCGCGCTCGACCGTACCGCCGCCTGTGTGCGGCGGTACGGGGTGCCGTTCGTGATCGCGGTGCGCTTCGTGCCCAGCGGCCGGATCGTCGGTGGTCTGGCCACCGGCACGGTGGGCTACCCGGCCCGCCGCTTTCTGCTGGGCTCCGGCCTCGCGGAGCTGCTGTGGGCGAGCTACTCGGTGGGCGTCGGCTACTGGGGCGGGCGGGCACTTGCCGGAACCCTGGCCGGCGCGCTGCTCGGAGTCGGCGCCTCGGTGGTGCTGGCCGGCGCCGCGGCCGCGGTTCAGCGGGTGGTGCGGCGGCGGGCGTCGCGGCGGCGGGCTCCCCGTGCGGGCTTCCACGCGCCCCGGACGTCTGTTGGGGCGGCACCTGCGGTGCCGCCCCAAGGCGGTGACGGGCAGGCCGGTATCGCGGAGGGTATGCCGGAAGTCATGACCGGGGCCGCCTCAGTGACCGCCCCGGTGCCCCGGCCTGCGGGTGACCCACTCGCGGACGGTGTCCGCGAACCAGTAGGGCCTGCCTCCTTCCACCAGATCGGGCGGGGGTAGGAGGCCATGCTTCCGGTAGGAGCGCACGGTGTCCGGTTGGACGCTGATGTGCGCGGCGATTTCCTTGTACGACCAGAGTTCTCGGTCGGCCACTCTCGCACCTCCCAGGGTTGGCTGGTGATCGCTCAGCCTGTGCCCGGTGAACGACGGAGAGTGACCTTGGGAGGGGGGCTGTGCGACGGCTGTGACACCGCGCCCGTGAAACGGTGACATCGGTGACATGGCTGTCGTCTGCCGCTAGGCCCCGCAGCCGCGCAGGAACCGGCGGGTGCGCTCGGCGATCGGAAAAGGCTGGTCCGGCGGGCACGGGTACATGTCCTGCTCGACGATGGCGAACAGGTCCACCCCCAGGTTCTGTGCCGCGGCCAGCACCGGCTCCAACTCCGGTACACCCCGGGGCGGTTCGCACATCACGCCCTGGCGCACCGCGGGGCCGAAGGGCGTCCCCTCGCGTACGACGTCGGCGAGGATCTCCGGGTCCACCTGCTTGAGGTGCAGATAGTCGATCCGTTCGCCGTACCGTTCGATCAGCTCGACGCTGTCGCCACCGCAGTAGGCGTAGTGCCCGGTGTCCAGGCAGAGGTTGACCAGGTCGGAGTCGGTCGCGTCGAGGAAGCGGACGACATGTTCCTCGGTGTCGATATGGGTGTCCGCGTGCGGGTGGACGGCGATGCGCAGCCCGTACTTCTCGCCCACCTCCCGCGCCAACCGCTCCGTGCCCTGGGCGAGATGGCGCCACTGCTCGTTCGTCAGCTCGGCGGGTTCGATCAGTTCGGCCGTCTTGTCGTCGCGCCAGAAGGAGGGGATGACCACCAGGTGTGCGGCGCCCATGGCGCGGGTGAGCTCGGCGACGCGGGAGACGTGCGTCCAGGTCTCGTCCCAGACGTCCGGCCCCCGGTGCAGTGAGGTGAAGACGGTACCGGCGGAGACCTGCAGGCCGCGTGCGGTGACCTCGTCGGTGAGGCACGCCGGATCGGTCGGCAGGTAGCCGTAGGGGCCCAGCTCGATCCAGCTGTAGCCCGCCTGTGCCACCTCGTCCAGGAAGCGCTGCCAGGGCACCTGTTGCGGGTCGTCGGGGAACCACACGCCCCAGGAGTCGGGCGCGGAGCCGACCCGGATGTGGTCGAGCGAGGTGCCGGACGCAGAGGGGGTGGAAGGGGAGGGGGCGGGAGTGCCAGTCATGGCTCAGAGCCAATCCGGTCGCTAGGAGTCAGGTCAAGAGTTTGTCAGGACAACGCTTCATCCTGCTGAACTCTGCTCTACCCACCCGGAGGGGCGACGTCAATATGTAAGGACAAATTATTGACAGTGGCCCGTGGGCCGACGGACGATGTGCCGGGCACCTACACATCGGGCCGCGAGGAACGACGCGAGGAAAGACCCGCGAGGAACGACGCAGGAAAGACGTGAGGGAAGAGAGGGACGGTGGCATGACCGAGCCGCACGAGGTGGTCACCATGGGCCGCATCGGGGTCGACATCTACCCCCTCCAGACCGGCGTCCCGCTCCAGCACGTGGAGAGCTTCGGCAAGTTCCTCGGCGGCTCCGCCACCAACGTGGCCGTCGCCGCCTCCCGGCTCGGCCGCTCGACGGCGGTCATCACCCGCACCGGTGACGATCCGTTCGGCGTCTACTGCCACGAGGCGCTGCGCGACTTCGGCGTCGACGACCGATGGGTGACCCCGGTGGCGCAGTACCCCACACCGGTGACCTTCTGCGAGATCTTCCCGCCCGACGACTTCCCGCTCTACTTCTACCGGCAGCCCAAGGCACCCGACCTGGAACTGCACCCCGGTCAGCTCGACCTGGCGGGTGTCGCGGCGGCGCGCATCTTCTGGATGACCGGCACCGGGCTGTGCGAGGAACCCAGCCGAAGCGCCACCCTGGCCGCGCTCGCCGCCCGTGCGCCCGGCCGCGAGGAGGCGGTCGCCACCGTCTTCGACCTGGACTGGCGGCCGATGTTCTGGGGCGCGGGCAGCGCCGGGCAGCTCACCCGGGCCGAGGCCGCTCAAGCCGCGCGGCCGTACTACCGGGAGGCCCTGGCGCACGCCACCGTCGCCGTGGGCAACCTCGACGAGTGCGAGGTCGCCACCGGCACCCGCGAGCCGCACGCCTGCGCCGAGGCGCTGCTGGCGGCGGGAGCCGAGCTGGCCGTCGTCAAACAGGGGCCCAAGGGCGTGCTCGCCGTGCATGCCGACGGCACCGTCGCCGAGGTGCCCCCGCACCCGGTGGAGGTGGTCAACGGCCTGGGCGCGGGCGACGCGTTCGGCGGCGCCCTGTGCCACGGGCTGCTGTCCGGCTGGGACCTGGAGTACGCGATGCGGTACGCGAACGCGGCGGGCGCGCTGGTCGCCTCCCGGCTGGCCTGCTCCTCCGCCATGCCGACGGCACCCGAGGTCGAGGAGCTGCTGCGCGCGTGACTCCGGCGCCTGTCACCGCGCCCGTCACCGCCCCCGCCTCCGGCCCGCCCGGCCCGTACCGCCCCCACAACGCCGCGAAAGAGAGCCACCCTTGACCCCCAGCAGTGTCAGCATCCGCGAGCTGGCGTCCGTACGGACCCGACATCCGGAGGCCATCGCCGAGGCGGCGGCGCGGCGTGCGCGCCGGCCGCTGGTGGACGCGAGCGAGCGGCTGATGATCGTCGCCGCCGACCACCCGGCACGTGGCGCGCTGGGCGTCGGCGCCGACGAACTGGCCATGGCCAATCGTGCCGAACTGCTCGAACGCCTCGTCCTGGCGCTCTCCCGACCCGGCGTCGACGGAGTACTGGGCACCGCCGACATCCTGGAGGACCTCCTGCTGCTCGGCGCGCTGGAGCACAAGGTGGTGCTGGGCTCCATGAACCGCGGCGGGCTGGCCGGCGCCTCGTTCGAGCTGGACGACCGCTTCACCGGGCAGCGTGCCGAGGACATCGCACGGCTGCGCTTCGACGCGGGCAAGCTGCTGTTGCGTATCGACCACGACGACCCGGGCTCGCTGCGCACGCTGTACGCCGCGGCGCGTGCCGTCGACGACATGGCGGCACACCGGCTGCCGGTCTTCGTCGAGCCGTTCCTCAGTACCAGGGTGGACGGCAAGCTGACCAACGACCTGGGCGGGCCCGCCGTCGCCCGCTCCGTGGCCATCGCCGCCGGACTGGGCGGTACCTCCGCCTACACCTGGCTCAAATTGCCGGTCACCGAGGACCCGGACGACATGGCGTGGGTGTGCGAGACCTCCACGCTGCCCGTCGTACTGCTCGGCGGCGAGGTGCACGGCGACCAGGAGGGCACCTATGAGAAGTGGCGCAAGGCGCTCAGCCTGCCGACCGTGCGCGGGCTGGTCGTCGGGCGCTCCCTGCTCTACCCGGCCGACGGCGACGTGGGCGCGGCCGTGGACACCGCCGTCGGACTGCTCTGAAAGGGGCTGGCAGAGATGACACGCACCACCACCGACTTCCACCTGCGCGCCGGTAGTGCCGCAGTCGGCCCGTACGCCCTGGACATCGGTCCCGAGAGCGCCGGCTGGGGCTACTCGTCGCTGCGGGTGCTGGACCTCGGACCGGGGGAGACCCAGACGTTCACGACCGGCGAGAGCGAGTGGATCGTGCTGCCGCTGCGCGGCGGCTGCACCGTCGCGGCCGAGGGGCACACCCTCCGGCTCCACGGCAGGGAGAGCGTCTTCGCCTCCGTCAGCGACTTCGCGTACGTACCGCGGGACGCCGAGGTGGCGCTCAGCAGCGCGGCGGGCGGCCGGTTCGCACTCACCGGGGCGCGCTGCGAGCGGCGGCTGCCGGTCCGCTACGGCGCGGCCGAGGACGTGCCGGTCGAACTGCGCGGCAGCGGGCAGTGCTCACGGCAGGTCAACAACTTCGCGGCAGCGCACGTGTTCGAGGCGGACAAGCTCATCGCGGTCGAGGTGCTGACCCCCGGCGGCAACTGGTCCTCCTACCCGCCCCACAAGCACGACGAGCACCGCGAGGGGGTGGAGAGCGAACTGGAGGAGATCTACTACTACGAGATCGCCCCGCACCACGCCCCCGACGGTTCGGTCACCGAGGGCCTCGGCTACCAGCGGGTGACCCCCAGCGGCCACGGCAAGGGCACCGATGTGCTCGCCGAGGTGGGCAGCGGGGACGCGGTGCTGATCCCGGACGGCTGGCACGGCCCCTCCATGGCCGCGCCCGGGCACGACATGTACTACCTGAATGTGATGGCCGGGCCGGGGGTGGAGCGGGACTGGCTTATCTGCGACCATCCAGATCACGCGTGGATTCGCGGCGCGTGGGCCGATACGCCTGTGGATGCAAGGCTTCCGCTGTACGGGGCGATGGAATCCGCGGGATCGCCGGCAGGGGCGCAAGAGGAGAAGGGCGAGTGATGACGACCGTCAGGCTGACCGTCGCGCAGGCCCTGGTGCGCTTCCTCGCCGCGCAGTACACCGAACGGGACGGGCAGCGGCACCGGCTCATCGACGCCTGCTGGGGCATCTTCGGACACGGCAACGTCGCCGGACTCGGCCAGGCGCTCGTCGAGAGCGGGCAGGGGCCCGACGCGCCGCTCCCCTTCCACCAGGGCCGCAACGAGCAGGCGATGGTGCACGCCGCCGTCGGCTTCGCCCGCCAGCGCGGCAGGCTCTCCGCACAGGCCGTCACCACCTCCATCGGCCCCGGCGCCACCAACCTGGTCACCGGCGCCGCGCTGGCCACCGTCAACCGGTTGCCCGTCCTGCTGCTGCCCGGCGACATCTTCGCCAGCCGCGTCCCCGACCCGGTCCTGCAGCAGTTGGAGGTGCCGTACGCGGGTGACATCTCCGTCAACGACGCGCTGCGGCCCGTCTCCCGTTACTTCGATCGGGTACTGCGGCCCGAGGCGCTGGTCCCCGCCGCGCTCCAGGCCATGCGGGTGCTGACCGACCCGGCCGAGGTCGGCGCCGTCACCCTCGCGCTGCCGCAGGATGTGCAGACCGAGGCGCACGACTGGCCCGAGGAGTTCTTCGCCGAGCGCATCTGGCGGGTGGCGCGGCCGGTCCCCGAGCCGGAGGCGCTGGCCCTGGCCGCCGAGGCGGTGCGGGGCGCGCGGCGACCGCTGCTGGTGGCGGGCGGCGGCGTCCACCACAGCGAGGCAGAGGAAGCGCTGCGGGCCTTCGCCGATGTGACGGGCGTTCCGGTGGCCTCCACCCAGGCGGGCAAGGGCTCCCTGCTCCCCCAGCCTTCAGCCGGGGGGCACCCCCACGACCATCCCTGCGACGTGGGCGGCATCGGCCACACCGGCACCGCCGTGGCCGACGAACTGGCCCGCGCCGCCGACCTGGTGATCGGCGTCGGCACCCGCTACACGGACTTCACCACGGCGTCCGGCACCCTCTTCCCGGCCACGGCCCGCTTCCTCAACCTCAACGTCGCCGCCTTCGACGCGCACAAGCTCGGCGCACTCGCCGTCGTCGCCGATGCGCGGGCCGCGCTGGAGGCGCTGACCGGCGCACTGCGCGGTCACCGGGTCTCGCCGGACTACGAGGCCGAGTACCGGCGCGGCAAGCAGGCGTGGGAGCGCACCGTCGCCGAGGCGTTCGCTCCGCAGCCGCCGGAGGAGAAGGCCCGCCCCTCCCAGACCCAGGTGCTCGGCGCACTCGACTCCGTCGTCGGGGACGAGGACGTGGTCATCAACGCCGCCGGATCCATGCCCGGCGACCTGCACAAGCTGTGGCGCCCCCGCTCCCCGCGCCAGTACCACGTCGAGTACGGCTACTCGTGCATGGGCTACGAGATCCCGGCCGCCATCGGCGTACGGCTGGCCGCGCCGGACCGCCCCGTGTGGGCGCTGGTGGGCGACGGTACGTATCTGATGCTGCCCACCGAGATCGTCACCGCGGTCCAGGAGGGGGTGAACATCAACATCGTCCTCGTACAGAACCACGGCTACGCCTCCATCGGAGGCCTGTCCGAGCAGACGGGCGGCGAACGCTTCGGCACCGCCTACCGGTTCCGCGACGCCGAGGGCGGCTACACCGGCGAGGTGCTCCCCGTCGACCTGGCCGCCAACGCCGCCTCGCTCGGCATGGAGGTGTACCGGGCCGCCACCTACGACCAGCTCCGCGAGGCGCTGGCCGCGGCACGCGCGTCCGAGCGGCCCAGCTGCGTCCATGTCGAGACCGAGCAGGACCCGGCCGTCCCGGCGCCCGCACCGCAGGCGTGGTGGGACGTGGCCGTCGCCGAGACCTCGCAGCGCCCCGCGGCCCGCCGGGCCCGCGAGGAGTACGAGCGGCAACGCGCCCACCAGCGGCGCCATTTGTGAGCGCCGGCGGCCGAAGCGCCCGGGTGCCTCCGGTACGCCGGGGAGCCTCCGTCACGCCGGGGCGCCTTCGGCGCCGTCCGTGCGACCCCCTCGCAGCATGTCACGTCCGAAGAAAGGTCCCCTCCCCATGAAGACCCTCGGCCACTGGATCGGCAACAAGCCGGTGGAGTCCACCTCCGGAACCTTCGGCCCCGTCTACAACCCGGCCACCGGTGCCCAGCCCACCCAGGTCTCCCTCGCCTCGGTGGAGGAGGTGGACGCGGCGGTCGCCGCCGCCAGGGCGGCCTACCCCGAGTGGTCGCAGTCCTCGCTGGCCAAGCGGACCGCGTTCTTGTTCAAGTACCGCGAGCTGCTGGACGCGCGGCGCGACGAGATCGCCGAGCTGATCACCGCCGAGCACGGCAAGGTGCACTCCGACGCGCTCGGTGAGGTCGCGCGGGGCATGGAGATCCTGGAGCTGGCCTGCGGCATTCCGGAGAAGCTCAAGGGCGAGCTGTCCACCCAGGTCTCCACCCGGGTGGATGTCGCCTCCATCCGGCAGGCCGTCGGCGTGGTCGCGGGCATCACCCCGTTCAACTTCCCCGCGATGGTGCCGATGTGGATGTTCCCGCTGGCCATCGCCTGCGGCAACACCTTCGTTCTCAAGCCGAGCGAGAAGGACCCCTCGGCCGCCTACCGGCTGGCCGAACTCGCCGCCGAGGCGGGGCTCCCCGAGGGCGTGCTCAACGTCGTCAACGGCGACAAGGTGGCCGTCGACCGGCTGCTGGCCCACCCGGACGTGGCCGCCGTCTCCTTCGTCGGCTCCACCCCCATCGCCCGGTACATCCAGGCCGAGGCCACCGCGAACGGCAAGCGGGTGCAGGCGCTCGGCGGCGCCAAGAACCACATGATGGTGCTGCCGGACGCCGACCTGGACCACGCGGCGGACAACGCCATCAACGCCGCCTACGGCTCGGCGGGGGAGCGGTGCATGGCCGTCTCCGTCGTCGTCGCCGTCGGCGGGATCGCGGACGAGCTCGTCGCCAAGATCGCCGAGCGGGCCGGTGCGCTGCGCATCGGACCGGGTGACGACCCGGCCAGCGAGATGGGTCCCCTGATCACCAGGGAGCACCGCGACAAGGTCGCCTCGTATGTGAGCGGCGCCGCCGCGCAGGGCGCCGAGGTCGTGGTCGACGGCACCGGGTTCTCGGTGGAGGGCCACGAGAACGGCTTCTTCCTCGGCGTCTCGCTGCTCGACAAGGTTCGGCCGGGCATGGCCGCCTACGACGACGAGATCTTCGGCCCGGTGCTGTGCGTGGTGCGTGCCGAGACCTACGACGAGGGCCTGGCGCTGATCAACTCCAGCAAGTGGGGCAACGGCACCGCCATCTTCACCCGCGACGGCGGCGCGGCCCGGCGCTTTCAACTGGAGGTGGAGGCCGGCATGGTCGGCGTCAACGTGCCGATCCCGGTGCCGGTCGGCTACCACTCCTTCGGCGGCTGGAAGCAGAGCCTCTTCGGCGATCTGCACATCTACGGCAACGACGGCGTGCAGTTCTACACCCGCGGCAAGGTCGTCACCACCCGCTGGCCCGACCCCGCCGACAGCGCCGGTATCAACCTCGGCTTCCCCAGCAACCACTGACGGCGCCTCCGGCGGGAACGGGCGCCACGCCCCTTCCCGCCGACGCGGTGGCGCTCCCGCGCGGCGGTCTCCATGTGGCGGCCGGACGTGGGGTCCCGTGCGGGTCCCCACGCGCGGCCCGGCGGAAATGGGCGGGCCGGAACCAGAACGTCCGGCTTCGATAGGCTCGCACCCATGCTCGCCGCACCCTTGCCCTGGCTCCGGGCGCTGAAGGACACCGCGCGCTCCGGTCTCAGTGTGGAGCGGGCCTCGCTGACGCCGCTGGCGGCGGTGCGCGGCGCGTGCGGTGTGGGCCTCGTGATCGCGCTGGCGCTGCTGATCGGGAATCCCCAACTGGCCGTCTCCAGTGCGTTCGGTGCCTTCGCCTCGGGCATCGCGACCTTCCAGCGCAGTTGGCGGCCCCGACCCGTGCTGGCGCTGGCCGCGTCGACGGGGCTGGCGATCTCCACCTTCGTCGGCTACCTGCTGGTCGGCCTGCCGTGGGCGTTCATACTGCTGCTGGCCCTGTGGGCGTTCCTGGCCGGGATGGCGTGGGGCGTCGGGCCCACCTCCGGGGTGGTGGCGGCCTTCAACATCTCCGTCATGCTCATCACCGTCCACCTGCCCACCAGCACCCTGGGCGCGCTCAGCCACGCCGCGCTGATCGCCGCGGGCGGTGTGGTGCAGGCCGCGTTGATCCTGCTGTTTCCCGTACGGCCCTGGGGCGAGCGCCGCGACACCCTCGCCGACGCGCTGGCCGCCGTCGCCGACTACGCGCGCCGGCTGCGGCACGACCCGATGGCGCCCTTCGACCCCGAACCGCTGATCGAGGCCCGCAGCGCCGCCGCCGTCACCCCCCGTCAGGCCCGCCGCCGCCCCCGCCAGTTGCACGGCTACCGGGCCATGGCCGAACGCTTCCGCCCGGTGCTGGCCTCCCTCGCCGACCCGGTGGTGGGCGGCGCCCCGATGGTGGGCCCCGAACGGGACCGGGTACGCGAGCTGCTGGCCGCCGCCGCGACCGTGCTGGACGCCAGCGCGCGGGCCATCCGCCGCGGCGAGCGGGTCCGGCTGCCCGACCAGGCGCTGGACGTGCTCCAAGTCCCCAAGAGCGGACCCGTGCTGAGCGGACCCGCCCGGCGTGCCGCACTGCGCCTCATCGCGCTCACCGACGACGCCGTGGAAGCCGCACAGGAGCCCGTCGAGGTCACCCGCGGCGGCGTGCTGGCCCGGGTGACCTGGCATGTGGCCGACCGCGAGGGCCGCCGCAGCGGCTTCCCCGACCAGCCGCCGGTGGTGGACGCCAGCCTGGACGGCCCCTACGGCCCCGACCCGGAGGAGATCGCCGCCGAGGAGGCCGCGGCCCGGGCGGCCGAACTCGCCCGCCGCAAGGCGGCCGGCGGCAAGCACACCCCCGCCGCCGGGCACGCGCTCGCCCGCGAACGCCATCTGCACATGCCCACCCTCGCCGGGCTGGTGCCCGTCGCACTCCGCGCCTTCCGCCGCGAACTGCACTGGAAGTCCCCGATCCTGCGGCACGCGCTGCGCGTCAGCGTCGTCGTCTCCCTCGGCTATCTGCTCGGCCGGGCCCTCCCGCCCGCGCACGGCTACTGGGTGCCACTCACCGCCGTCATGGTGCTGCGGCCCGACTTCTCCCGTACGTACCAGCGGGGCATCGGCCGGGCTGTCGGCACGCTGGTCGGTGTCGCCATCGCGGGAACGGTGATGGCGCTGGCGGGCCCCGGCTCCTATCTCAGCGCCGGGTTGGCCGTGGTGAGCGTGGGCCTGCTCTATCTGCTGCTGAGCACGGGGTATGTCATCGCGTCCGTCTGCACCGGCGCTTATGTGGTCTTCCTCCTCGGCATCCTGGGCGCCGACTGGTACCAGACCGCCTACGAGCGCGCCGGACTGACCGCGCTGGGCGGGCTGCTCGCCATGCTCAGCTACGCGCTCTTCCCCGCCTGGGACACCCCGCTGCTGCGTGACCGGCTCGGCGACTGGCTGGCGGCGACCGGACGGTACGCCATCGCCGTGCTGGACGCCTTCGCGCAGCCCGCCGAACACGACCCCCGCCAGGTGCGCGAAGCCCTGCTCGACACCCGCGCGGCCCGGCAGAACTGGGAGCAGACCCTCGGCCGCGCCGAGGCCGAGCCCGTCCGCCAGCACGGCCGCCTCTCCCGGCTCTCCCGCCGCTCCGCCAGCGACGCCCAGTCCGCGCTGGTCACCATGGGCCGCGCGTGCATGCTGCTGGAGGCGCATCTGCCCAGCCCCCATCCCAGCTTCCGGCCCGACAGCGCCGCCGCCGACTTCTCCGCGGCCCTCGCCGGCGACATCTCCACCGCGGTGACGGCCGTCCGCCGCAGCGAGCCGGTGGAGTGGAACGCCGTCCACGACGCCCTGGCGCGCTGGTGGGAACAGGCCGACCACCCCCCGCCCGTCGCCCTGCGCACGGCCGAACTCCTCACCGACGCCCTGGACGACCTGGCCCAGGCGGTCGCCCCCAAGAGCGCGCCGCGGGCCGGGAGCGGGCGGTAGGTCCGCGGCGCGCGACCAGGGGGCCGCGGCACCGGCACCCCACCGTCCGCCCTCCCCCCGGCACCCGGTGCTCAGCCGTCCCGCAGTCTTCCGGCCTGCTCGTCGCCCACCCGGGTGGTCCGCTGCAGGTATCGCTCGATCACCGCCAGCTCCTCGGTGGTGAAGGTGTCCAGGGCCGAGGCGAAAGCGGCGCCGGGTGCTTCCCAGGCGGCCGCGAGTTCCCCCGCACGTCGGGTGGACGGCGTGACCCGGGTCTTCCTGCGGTCGTGCGGGTCAGGGCCCTTCTCGACCAGCCCGGCCCGCTCCAGACGATCCACCAGCCGGGTGGCCGAACCGGAGGTCAGGCCGGTCAGCTTGGCGATCTCACCGGTGGTGAGCGGTTCGGGTTCGAGGCCGAGCAGGCTCACACACTGCAGATCGGTCGGATGCAGCCCCAGCCGCTCCGCCATGGCCTGGTTGAACAAGGTGTAGGCGGCGTGCTGCCGCCGGGCGGCCACGGTGACGGCCGCGAGCAGGTCGGCACGGTTTCGGTTTGACACGTCGGGGCATCCATCCCTTACTTTTCTCTGCGTCACGCAGATATTTCGTGACGCAGACTCTATCCGATGGGGAGAACATTGTGAGCACCCTGCCCGCTGCCCGGCTCCGCGAGCTGTACGGCCGCTGGTCCGAGCTGTGGCGCGGCGACTTCAGCCACGCCGATGAGATCCTGCACCCCGACTTCGTCGTCCACCAGGCGCGGCCCGACGGCAGCGACTCGGAGGCGACGCTGGGCCCCGCGCGGCTGCTGCCCGAGATCGAGCAGACCCGGGCGGCGTTCCGGGACATCCGCATCGGCGTGGACCTCGGACCGATCGTCGAGGACGACCTGATAGCCGCACGGTGGACCATGACCGCCGCCTACAACGGCGGGCTTCCCGCAGCCACCGCGCCGGTCGGCACCGAGGTCTCCTTCAGCGGCCACGACATCCTGCGGGTGGCCGACGGCAGGTTCGTCGAGTACTGGACCTGCACCGATGTGCTGGACGGTCTCTCCCAACTCGGCGCCGTCTCCGGCCCCAACGGCCCACCCCGCAACTGACCACGCCGCCGCCTCCCCCTCCGGCCGGGGCGGCCTTCGCCGCCCGCCCGCCTGCACGCCGGGACCGGCGCGCCCCAGTGTGCGTCCGGTCCTGGCCGAGGTCGCCGTCCTCAAGATCCCGGCATTCCGGAACTTGTGTTCTTCCCCGCATCAGCGGGGAAGGCCGCTGTGGCGGCACTGATCGTGCCGCGTCTACGCTGCTGTTGTCCCGACCCCGCCGATCCGAAACCGTCCTCATGTCCCCTTCCTCGGTCGCCTTCCTCCTTGGAGCAGTCTTCCTGCCGGTCGGCGCCGCCGTGGGCGCACTGTCGTACCGCGAGGTCCGCCGGGTTCGGCGCCTTCTGAGGAGCGGCGCGACGGCGCGGGGTGTGGTGACCCGGCTGTCAGCCACCGAAATGCGCTCCTCGAGCTCCGAGGGTCCGATCTCTGTCGGGAGTTACGGGAACCTCGTGTACTACCCCGTCGTCGAGTGGGTCACCGCAGACGGCCGTCCCATGGAGACCACGGCCAACATCGCCCGTCCCATCGACCGGACTCCTGCCCCCGGCACCCAGGTCTGCGTCCGCTACGACTCGGCGGACCCCTCCTGTTGGGCGCTCGAGTCGAACGGCACCGGTATGTTCCGCGGCTTTGCCGCTATCGGGGCGCTCTGCGCGGTGATCGGGGCAGGGCTCTTCCTCCTGGGGCTGGTGCTGAGCTGACCCGCCAAGACACCTACGCGCCCCGGTCGGTGGTCCGGCTGCTTTGCGCCCAGGGGGGCCGCACCTCGGGTGTCCGGCGGCGCTGTCCTCTACCGCTGTACCAGAGCCTGGACCACTGGCCCGTCCTCGGTGTCCAAGACCCGAACCTCGAAGCTCCGACGCGGAAAGTCGCTCTCAAGGGTCGAGAGCCAACAGAAGGCGATGTCTTCGGCAAGTCGTTGGAGGTATGTCTCCATCTCGGGTTTCTCTGCCTCAGGCGTGGACCCACTGTCCACCACGTGCCACAGACGGAACTGATTCAGCACCGCTTCCACGGACGTCGCATCGCCGTGCAAGTGGGTGTACCAGCTTTGGAAGTTCTCCGGCTCGTAAGCCCTGTCCCAGATGACGCAGTCCAGAACCTCGACGAACGTCGGGCGCAAGCAGCGTGCCACCGCCAGCCAGTCCGGCAACTCAAGGCGCTGGGCCGCATAGTCGAGATGGTCGAGGCCACCCGCACCGCTGTCCGCGGCCCATCTGTCGATGTCCGGGTGAACGGCTCTTCTCGGTTCCTCGAGCATGGGTTGCCCTTCCCGAAGGCGTGACGCGCCGGCCGAGCAGGCTGTAGATGAAGGACGCCGTTCGGCCGTCGGCGGTCTCCGGCAGGTGCGGCTAGTTGGTGATCCGGCCGCCCGTGACGTCCAGGGTGACGCCCGTCAGATAGCCGGCGGCGTTGGAGGCGAGGAAGAGGGCGGCCGAGGCGATGTCGGTGGGCTCGGCCAGGCGGCGCAGGGGGTGGCGCAGGGCCGCTTTGTGCTGGAGTTCCTTGGACATGGCGGCGGTGACCTTCGCGGTGCGGACCGTGGTGGGGGCCAGGCAGTTGACGCGGATGCCCTGCGGGCCGAGCTCGGTGGCGAGTTGGCGGGTGAGCATGGTCAGGCCGGCGTTGGCCGCGCCGTGGGCGAGGTTGACCTGGCCGGGTTGGCGGCCCGCCGCCGAGGACAGGGTGAGGATGCTGCCGCTGAAGCGCTCCACCATGCCGGGCAGGAAGGTGTGGATGGTGAGGAAGGCGGAGGTCAGATCGGCGTCGAGGATCTGGCGCCAGCGGTCCTCGGCCAGCTCGGTGGTGGGGATCGGCTCGCCGGGGCTGCCCGCGAAGGCGGCGAGGATGTCGACGGGACCCAGCTCGTCGGCCACCCGCTCCGCCACGCGGCCCAGCGCTCCCGCGTCCGTGACATCGGCGACGACGCCGATCGCGGTGCCGCCCTGCTTGCCGATGCTGTCGGCGACCTCGAACAGCGCGGGCCGGTCCCGGCCCACCAGGCAGACGGCGACGCCCTGTCCGGCCAGCGCCCGCCCGGTCTCGGCGCCGATGCCCCGTGAACCGCCCGTGACCACCGCCACCTTGCCCGCCAGGTCGGGGTAGACCGGGTGGGCCGGGGAGTCTTCGGGCCTGTGCTCGGTCGTCATCAGCGGTGGTCTCCTTCGCCGGTGTTCAGGCCCAGTTCGCGGCGGCGCCGGTGGCCGTAGAGCGCGGCGCCGACGGCGCAGCCCACCAGGACGGTGTCGGCGATGGCCGAGCCGACGAAGAAGCTCGTCAGGCCGGTCGGCTCCGACCGGCGCGGCCGTACGTCGCCCTCCGGGTCGGCGAAGACCCGCAGGGTGTCGCCCGCTTCGTCCTCGTCGCAGCCGATGACCAGGTTGTCGTCGGCCGTGACGTTGCCCGGGGAGAGGGGACGCAGATCGCAGGTGGGTTCCCCCTTGGCGTGGTGGTGCACCTCGGTCATCTCCACGCGCACCCACTCGCCGCGCTCCAGCAGCACGGAGGTGGAGTAGCCGTGCCCGGCGACCGGAAAGAGCGCTATGCCCGCGAAGATGACCAGCAGCAGATAGCGGCGGCGCGGCCCGTAGTGCGTCAGCTCCAGCAGCAGCACGATCAGATAGCCGGCGGTGACCGCGACCAGTACCCAGAAGAGCGGTCTGCCGCCGCCCACGTAGCGGGGCACCAGCATGATGCCGGCGGCCAGTGCGCAGCCCACCAGCGTCGCGGCCGTCGCCAGCGCCACCGCCGCGGGGCGGGACAGCCGCTGGATGCGGGCGTCCAGCCGGGGGCTGAGCCGGTGCGGGGCGGCGGGCTGGGAGCCGAGCCGCGAATAGAGGGGGGCACGGGGCGAGGCGGGGCGCGGCGGCCGTCTCGTGGGGCCTCCGGGGGCGGGGGTGCCCGCCTGGTAGGTGCCGCCGGTGGGAGCGTCGGGGCGCGGTCGGTAGCGGCGGACCTTGGCCGTCCCCGCGCAGCCGGCGGCCGTCAGGATCACGGCCCACGCGAGCAGCGCGCCGTAGACGGTGGGGTCGGGCTCCTCGTACGGGTCGGAGGAGAACGCCTGGGTGAGCCCCGCCGCGAGGAAGATGAACGCCAGGAAGAACGCGAGGACGCAGGCCGTCCACCAGCCGGCCCGCCGTCCGCGCAGCGCCTGTTCGGTCCTGCCCCGGCGGGCCGGTACTCCGTACAGCTCGATGAGCCTGCGCCGGTCGCGGCTCTTGCTGCGCAGCGGCAGCAGCAGCGCGAGGGCCGCCGGGACGAGTGCGGCACCGATGACCAGCGACAGGTTCGCGGCCAGGCCCTTGGGGCGGCTGACGTGGGTGTAGTCGTAGATGCCGGAGGCGAGGAAGCCGCAGCCCGCGCACAGTCCGACGATCAGCGCGATGCGGGTGAACAGTTCACCGGGTGCGAGTTCGGCGCGTACCAGGGCCTCTCCGTACGCGCGGTCGTCCGGGGTGTCGTCCCCGGCCGGTTCGCCGCCGTTCGCGGCCCGCTGGATGCCGGCCGTCCTCGCCATCTTCCTGCCCCCCGATCGTGTCGAGTCCCGCTCAGCTGCTCCGAGTCCCGTGCCCAGCACTCTAGGGGGCTCCACCGACAACGCCAGGGCCCGGGGCCCGGGACGAGCTGCGCGGGCGCACGATGAGGAGGAACCCGCCGACCGGCGGCAGCGCCGACTTCGCCGCCCCGCACCGCCGCTGCGGCTTCGTCCCGGCGGGACGCCTCGCCGAAGGGGCCGCCAACACGGTCGCTGGAGCGGCACCGTGCTGAGGCAGCTCGCCATCGAGCGGGAGCGGGAGACGCACTAGCCTGTGGCCGATGGCGGGTCAGGGGAAAGGGTTACCTCAGGGCACCCGGTGGCGACTGGGGGTCGGAGCGCTGGCTGCGCTCGTGCTGGTCGGGGTGCTGCTCGCGGTGCCCGACGGTACGGAGCGCCAGGAGGGCTGCTCCGGGGCGCGGGTGACCGGTTGGCGCGCCGACGACCGGATGACGCGGGAGCTGGCCCGGTACGGCGACGACAACGCGCGGTTCGACGACTGGACGGGCGGGGACGGCACCCGCTCGGTGCGGCTGCCCGACGGGCGGACGCTGTGGCTGTCCGCCGACACCTTCCTCGACCAGGTGCACGGCGCCGGGTACGGCGTTGCGAGCCGCAGACCCGATCCCGCGTGGGTGCGCAACTCGGCGCTGGTGATGTCCGAGGACGGACGGTTCGAGCGGACGCTGCTGGGCGGCGCCGCCACCCGGCCCACGGCCCTCTTCCCGGGCACGGCGACCGCCGACGGACGTGAGGTGTGGCGCTGGCCGGTGCAGGCGATGGTGGAGCCGCGCCGCCCGGGCTCGGCCGAGAAGGTGGTGCGGGTGCTGCTGTGGCAGCGCGAGGTGGGCCGGGCGCCGTGGATCTTCGGCGTGCCCCGGGCCTCGGAGGTGGCGACGCTGTCGCTGCCCGATCTGCGGTTGGAGGGCATCGAGCAGATTCACCGGCCGCGCCAGTCGGACGTCGAGCGGCGTGTCCTGTACGGCACCTCGGCGGTGGCCAGGGGCGGGTGGACGTATGTCTTCGGCGCGGACGAGGGCAGCGTGGACGGCAAGGCCTCCCGGGCCCACGTCGCCCGTGTGCCGCGGGGCCGGCTCGACGCCCCGGACACCTGGCAGTACTGGGCCGGGCCTGCCGACCGGGCCGACGGCGGGTGGCAGGAGGACCCGGCGCGCTCAGAGCCGATACTCGTGGGCAAGACCGTGCAGCGGGGCGCGACCGGTACCTACTCGGTGGTCCGGCACCAGGACAGCTGGCTGCTGCTGACCATGGACGCGGGGGCGCCGGACGGCCGCGGGGTCACCGACATCGTCTCGTACTGGGCGTGCGCGCCGACCGGGCCCTGGCACGGGCCCGGCCGGGTGGCGAAGCCGCCGCTGCCCGAGGGCGCCCAGGGCGTCGGCGCGGTGCCGTACAACCCGCAGGGCCACCCCGAGTTCGGGCGCGGCACCAAGAAGGGGCTGCTGGTCAGCTACGACGTGAACGTGCTGGACTCCGGCGGCGCCATCCACCGGGACGTGGCCCTCTACCGGCCGCGTTTCCTGCGTCTGACGCTCGCTCCGGCACGGTGACTGTGTCCGTCAGTCGCCGACCTGTGCGGCGAGGCCGTTGGTCAGGCGCAGGAGCTCGTCGAAGTCGGTGGCGAACATCGTGTACTTGTCGCCGCCCCCGGCCCAGACCACCTCGTGCTCCTTGAGCTGTACGTCGACCAGGGTGCGCAGCGGCTGCGGGTGTCCGACCGGGGCCACTCCGCCCACCTGCTGCCCCGTCGCCTCGGCGACGAACTCGGGGCTCGCCCGGCGCACCTTCCGCTTGCCGACGCCGAGCAGCGCGGCCACGAGCCCGGTGTCCACCCGGTGGGCGCCACTGGCCACCACCATCAGCGGATCGCCGTCGACGGCGAAGACCAGGCTGTTGGCGATCGCACCGACGGCGCACCCCAGTTGGTCGGCCGCGGCGACGGCGGTGGGCATGGGGACGGGGAATGCGCGGATCTCCCCGCCGGCGCCCCGCTCGCGCAACTGCTCGGCGACACGCTGTGCTGCATCGACGCGTTGTGCTGCATCCATGCGCACGAGCCTAATGAGGCGGGATCGCCGGTCAAACGGATTCCGGGCGGCCGGGGCTCACTCGTCCCGCTCCCGTTCCTGCTCCCGCTCGCGTTCCCACTCCCGCTCGCGGGCGCGCCGGGCCGCCTCCGTGGGGCGGCGTATCGGGTCCACTTCCTGGTCGATGTCGGGTATGCGGTCCAGGTCCTCGTCGCGGGTCTCCTCCTCCCAGAGTGCCCGGTATTTCGCGTCGCGCATCTTCAGCAGGACGCAGGCGACCACTGCGGAGAGCAGGGAGCCGACGAGGACGGCGGCCTTGGTGTGCTCGGTGACGGCGGCCTCGCCGGAGAAGGCCAGTTCGGACACGAGGAGTGAGACCGTGAAGCCGATACCGGCCAGCATCGCCACTCCGGCCACATCCGCCCAGGCCAGTTCGGAGCTGAGCCGGGCGCGGGTGAAGCGGGCGGCCAGATAGGTGCCGCCGAAGACGCCGAGGAACTTGCCCGCGAACAGGCCCAGCATCACACCGAGCGCCTCGGGTTGCCGGAAGGTCTCGCTCAGCGCCGATCCGGAGACGCCGACGCCCGCCGCGAACAGGGCGAAGACGGGTACGGCGAACCCCGCCGACAGCGGGCGGACCAGGTGCTCGATGCGCTCGGCGGGGGAGGAGCTGTCCGGGTCGTCGGGGTCCTCGGGCTTCACCCGCAGCAGCAGGCCCATGGCGACGCCCGCGATGGTGGCGTGCACGCCGCTGTTGTACATCAGCGCCCAGATGACCAGGCCCAGCGGTACGTACACGTACCAGCCGCGCAGCCGCAGATTGACGTGGAGGATCCGGAAGACCACCAGCCCCGCGACGGCTCCGGCGAAGGCCGCCCAGTTGAGGGTGGAGGTGTAGAAGACGGCGATGACCAGGATCGCGCCCAGGTCGTCGACGATGGCGAGGGTGAGCAGGAACGCGCGGATGCCGGAGGGCAGATTGGTGCCGATCACCGCGAGGACGCCGAGCGCGAAGGCGATGTCGGTCGCCATCGGGACGGCCCAGCCGTTCAGGTTGCCGTTGTCGAGCAGATTCACCACGACATAGCAGAGCGCGGGTACGACCATGCCGCTGGCCGCCGCGACCACGGGTAGCGCGGCGGCGGCCGGGCGGCGCAGTTCGCCGACGGTCAGCTCGCGTTTCAGCTCGATACCGGCCACGAAGAAGAAGATCGTCAGGATGCCGTCCGAGGCCCAGTGCTCCACGGACAGGTCCAGGCCCAGGGCGGGGATGCCGAAGTGGAAGGTGCGTACCGTCTCGTACAGATGTGCGAGCGGAGTGTTGGCCCAAACCAGCGCCACCACGGCGGCGACCAGCAGTACCGTCCCGCCGACCGTCTCGGTGCGCAGCGCGTCGGACAGGAGCCTGCGCTCCCGTGCGGAGGGGCGGGCGAAGAGCGAGGTGCCGGACTCGTCCTGTTGCTTGTTCTGCTGATCGCGGCTCTGGTCTGCGGTGGGCGGTGTCATGGGCGGCTCCCTGGATCGGCGCGTGCAGGGATACGGGGAAGGCCCCCGTACCGCCGACCAGACTTCCCGGCACACCTGTGACAAACCCGGCGCGATCTTGACGCCTTTCTGACACCGTACTCGAACAGGTGGGAATCGCACTGCCTGGGGATCCGGCGGAGGCTCGTATTCCGCCCCGTCTCCACCCCCGCCTCCGCCCCGGGATTCCGGGCTTCGGCGGCTTCTGCCGGGCCCTTGCGGCCCCGCCCGCACGGCGTTCGGATCCGCCTTGAGGGGGTCGGGGGGTGTTGATAATGTGCCCGGGATTTACATGGCGTAGTTGCCTGTCGGTACGCGGGGGTATGTCCGACATGGCGGTAGCGGCATGTCAACACGGGGCAGGTTCTCGACGTGACGCGACGTGTGACGCACACAGACCACAACACGGGGCAAGAACGGAACACGGGGGTGGTGAGGTGAAGACCCAGGAGCGGAGCTCCGCCGGGGTCGGACGCGGGGCGGCACTCACCGCACCGGCCGGGGACCGGCTGCCGTCCCCACCGCGCGAACGCAAGCCCGCGCTCGCCGCGCTGGCCGTCCTCCTCATTCTGCTCGGCGCGCTCGGCGCCACCGTTCTGGTGATGCGCGCCGGTGACCGGGTCGAGGCCATCGCCCTCACCAAGCGGGTCCCGCAGGGGCAGCCGATCCCGGACTCGGCCATCAAATCGGTGCTGGTCGCCGAGGACAGCGACATCAAGTACGTGCGCTGGGAACAGCGCGGCCTGCTCAAGAAGTACCGCTCGGCCGCCGATCTGGTCGACGGGACGGTGCTGGTGGGCAGCATGCTCACCAAGGAGAAGGGGCTCGGCCCCGGCAAGGCCGTGGTGGGACTCTCGCTCAAGAGCGGTCAGTACCCGCCGCGCCTGAAGGAGGGCGACACGGTCACCGCCTACCGGGTGGGCCGCGAGAGCTCCGCGGGCGGCGACGACGGTTCCGGTGACGGATCGAGCGGCGGGTCCGAGCGGGGCAGCGGCTCCACCGGCAACGCGACGATCGCCGAGGGCGCCAAGGTCCAGTCGATCAAGTCCGGCTCCGACGACTCCCTCGCCTCCAGCGGCAACCTCCCCGTCTCCGTCGTCGTCGACAAGAGCGACGCCGCCGTTTTGACCGCGGCCGCGTCCAACGGTGAAGTGTCCCTCGTCCTGGATTCCGACGGCGGAAGCTGACCGCACGCGCGGGCCGACCGCGCCGTGGCCGGGTGGACGGGGTGCGCCGTGACCGTGGACTCCGGGGACGCACCGTGGAACCGTCCACAGCGGAACGCCGTCGTCGGCTACGGCGGGACACGACAGGACACGACAGGGCACCACGGGCAGGACGACAGGACACGGATACCAGGGACACCACGGACACCAAGGAAAGGCGTAGCCGGATGGCGCTGATCGCACTCGCCGCCGACAAAGGGGCACCGGGGGTCACCACGGCCGCCGTCGCCCTCTCGGCGGTGTGGCCGCGCCGCGCACTGCTGGCCGAGATGGACACCGCGGGCGGTGATCTCGTCTACCGCAGCCCCGCGGCGAACGGCCGCCCGCTGGACCCCAACACCGGGCTGCTCTCGCTGGCCGCCACGGCGCGCAGAGGGCTCGCCGCCGAACAGCTGTGGGACCACTCCCAGCGGCTCTCCGGGGGACTCGAAGTGCTCGTCGGGCTCGGTAACGCCGAGCAGTCGGCGGGACTGGCCGGGCAGTGGGACACCCTGGGTCGTGCCTTCGCGACCCTCGCGGACTCGCCGCACCCGCAGTTGGCCGCCGACGTCATCGCCGACTGCGGGCGCATCGGCCCGGAGACCGCGTCGGTCGCCCTCTTCCCGCACGCAGCGCTGGTGCTGCTCGTCGCCCGGGACGAGCCCGAACAGATCGCCCGGGTACGGGACCGGGCACTGGCCCTCACCGCGCGGCTGCACGGCGCGGGCCGCGGTATGGCGCCGCTCGCCCAGCCGATGCTCGGCGTGCTGCTGGTCTGCCAGGCGCAGGGCGCCGCCAAGGTGGCGGGCCAGGTCAACGACATGCTGGTCGCCTCCCGCGCCGGTGCGCAGATCGTGGGTGTGCTCGCGCACGACCCCATGGGCGCCGAGCAGTTGGCGGGCCGCCGCCGCGGACGGGTCGAGCGCTCGCTGCTCGTCCGCTCGGTCCGCAAGATCGCCACCGACATCCATCAGCAGTACGGAGCCGCCTGGGCGCCCACCGCCCCGCCGCAGCAGCAGCCCCCGGCAGCGGGCGTCGGCCAGGGCCGGATGGGAACTCAGGGCCCTGCCCCCGCGCCGGTCGCGGGGCAGCCGGCCGGCCCCGCCGAGCCCCTCCCCTCCGCCCCGACGCCGCCTCCTCCGACGGAACGCCCCGGACAGCCGGGGCACCCCGGACAGCCGGGGCAACCCGGATGGCCAGGTCAGCCAGGTCAGCCCGGTTCCGTCCCGGACCGCACTCCGCCTCCGGGGCAAGGCCCGTCGTACGGCGGGCCCGAGTACGGTGCGCCGGGCCGGCAGGCCGCGGCCCCTCCGCAGGCGGCCCGCCCGCAACCGGTGCCCGCGCCGAGCGAGTCCGCGCGGGGCGGGCCCGTGCAGAGCGAGCCCCCGCAGGGCGGGTCCGCGCGGGGCCTCAAGGGGTTCCGCGGACGGCGTAGGCCGACGGCGCCCCAGCCCGCGCCCGCACCCGCGCCCACACCGCCGGTGCCGCTGCCCGGGAGCGGGGAGCGGACACGGGACGAGGGGGCCGCGTCGTGAGCGCGAGCATGGTCGACCACCAGTTGGTGAAGCGGTTCCGGCAGGAGGCCGGGGACCGGATCGCCGAGCAGCGGCGCATAGACCAGGCGTCCGGTGTGGCGCCGATGACGAACGAGGACGAACGGCAGTTCGCCCGCGCGGTGATCGCCCAGATCCTGGAGGAGTACGCGCGCTCCGAGATCACCTCCGGGCGCACCCCGCCGGACGCGCAGTCGGAGGAGGCGTACGCGGCCGCCGTGCACGCCGCGCTGTTCGGCGTGGGGCGGCTCCAGCCGCTGCTGGACGACCCCGAGGTCGAGAACATCGACGTCAACGGCTGCGACCAGGTGTTCGTCGGCTATGCCGACGGCCGCGAGGTGCGGGGCGAGCCGGTCGCCGAGTCGGACGAGGAACTGGTCGAGCTGATCCAGGTCCTCGGCGCCTACTCGGGCCTGTCCTCCCGCCCGTTCGACTCCGCCAACCCGCAGTTGGACCTGCGGCTGCCCGACGGCTCCCGGCTGTCGGCCGTCATGGATGTGACCCGGCGCCCCGCACTGTCCATCCGGCGGGCCCGGATGGGCAAGGTCTTCGTCTCCGACCTGGTGGGCAACCAAACGCTCACGCCCGAGCTGGGCAGCTTCCTGACGGCGGCCGTGCGGGCGCGTAAGAACATCATGATCGCGGGAGCGACCAACGCGGGCAAGACGACGCTGCTGCGCGCCCTGGCCAACGAGATACCCCCGCACGAGCGGCTGATCACCGTGGAACGGGCGCTGGAGCTGGGGTTGGACCAGTTCCCTGAACTGCACCCGAACGTGGTGGCCTTCGAGGAGCGGCTGCCCAACTCCGAGGGCCAGGGCACCATCAGCATGGCCGAACTGGTGCGGCGCTCCCTGCGGATGAACCCCTCCCGGGTGATCGTCGGTGAGGTGCTCGGCGACGAGATCGTCACCATGCTCAACGCCATGTCCCAGGGCAACGACGGCTCGCTGTCCACCATCCACGCCAACAGCTCCAGCGAGGTGTTCAACCGCATCTCCACCTATGCGCTCCAGGCGTCCGAGCGGCTGCCCATCGAGGCCACCCAGATGCTGATCGCCGGGGCGATCAACTTCGTCGTCTTCATCGAGCGCCGCAACGCCTTCGCCAGCGGCGGGCGGCTGTCCCGCTCGGTCACCTCCGTACGCGAGATCAACGGCGTGGACGGTCGGGTGCTCTCCAGCGAGGTCTTCGCCGAGGCACCGGACGGGCGGCTGCTGGCACACGCGCCGGTCTCCTGCGCGCGGGAGCTGGCCGCCCACGGATACCAGCCGACCGGAAACTGGGGGTGAGACCGTGCCTGTCGACGGCGGTGCGGGCGGCATCTTCTCCCTGCCCACCCTCTACGCACTCACCTGCGGTGTCGCCGTGGGCGGCGGTGTCGCGCTGCTGATCGTCGCGCTGCGCGGGCTGCCCGCCAAGCCGCCGGACGAGAAGCGGGACGCGGGCAGACGCGCCTCGGAGCTGGCCCGGTTCATGAGCCGGCGCGGGTCCATCGCGGTGTGCGCCGGACTGCTGGTGCTGCTGCTGACGCGCTGGCCGGTCGCGGCCATCGCCACCGGTGTCCTGGTCTTCGTGTGGGACCGGCTCTTCGGCGGCGCGGCCGAGGAGCGGGCCGCGATGAAGCGGGTGGAGGCGCTGGCGGCGTGGACGGAGTCGCTGCGCGACACCATCGCGGGCGCCGTCGGCCTCGAACAGGCCATCCCCGCCTCGGCCCGTGCCGCGGCCCCCTCGCTCCGCCCGCACCTGGACGCGCTCATCGACCGGCTGCGGGCACGCACCCCGCTTCCCACGGCGCTGCAGAATCTGGCCGACGAGTTGGACGACCCGTCGGCCGACATCGTCGTCGCGGCCCTCATCCTCAACTCCCGGCTGCGCGGACCCGGACTGCGCGAGGTGCTGGGCGCGCTGGCCAAGTCGGCGCGCGAGGAGGTGGACATGCGGCAGCGGGTGATGGCGCAGCGCGCCTCCACACGGCGCAGCGTGCAGATCGTCGTCGGTGTCAGCGTGGCCTTCGTCCTGGGCCTCGCCGTCTTCAACCGGGACTTCGTCGAGCCCTACGGCAGCCCGCTCGGCCAGACCGTACTGGCCTGTGTGTGCGCCATGTTCGCCTGCGGCTTCTGGTGGCTGCGCAAGCTGTCGCGGATCGAGACCCCCCAGCGGTTCCTGATCCACGCCGACCAGCAGGCACCGTCGGCCCGCGCGGGCCACCCGGCCGAACGGGGCGAGGTGCCCGTCGGCGGAACCCGCCCCGCTCCCGGTCTGCCGGGTGGCGCGGTCGGCGGGACATCCGGCAGCGGAGGAAAGGAGGCGCTGGGCTGATGAATCCGCTCACCCTCACCGCGCTCACCGGCGCCCTCGCGGGCCTCGGACTGTTCCTGCTGGTACGGGCGCTGGCCCCCGGTAAGCGGGGCGCCGTCGCCTCCGTCGCCGAGATCGACGCGCTGCGGGCCCGGGCCGCGCAGCACCAACCGGCCGCCGGCGGAGGGCCCGAGGAGGCCGGCCGGTTCGCCGCCGTGCGGGCGCAGCTGGGTGTCCGGGTCGCCGAGCTGTATCTGCGGCAGGGCTGGGAGCAGCGCAGCCTCCGTTCGGACCTGGAGGTGCTGGAGCGCCGTTGGGAGAACTTCCTGGCGACGAAGGTGCTGCTGGGTGCCGCTGGACTGTTCTTCGGGCCGTTCCTGTTCTCGATCGGCTGGCTGATCGGATTCGGCCGCAGCCCGCTGATCCCGCTGTGGCTGGCGCTGTTCTTCGCGGGGCTGTTCTTCATGCTGCCGGACCTGGAGGTGCGGCGCGACGCCGCGGCCAAGCGGCGCGACCTGCGGCGGGTGGTCGGCGCCTACCTCGACCTGGTGGCCATGAACCTGGCGGGCGGTCGCGGTCTGCCCGAGGCGCTGAAGGCGGCCAGCGAGGTCAGCGACGGCTGGGCGCTGCGCCGGATCCGCGACACCCTGGCCGACGCCCGGATCACCGGACAGAGCCAGTGGGCGGCCCTCGGCGACCTGGGAATCCGGTTGGGAGTCGACGAACTCAAGGATCTGTCGGCATCCTTGGCGCTGGTCGCCGACGACGGCGCCAAGGTACGCGCCTCCCTCTCGTCGCGCGCCGAGACCATGCGGCACCGGGAGCTGTCCGAGATCGAGGGCAGCGCGGGAGAGAAGTCCCAGTCCATGCTCGTCGCCCAGCTGATGCTCTGCGCGGGCTTCCTCGTCTTTCTCATCTACCCGGCGGCCATGCGCGTCTTCCAGATCTGACCGTCTGACCTTCCGACCCGCTGACCCGAAGACTCAAGAAAGGACTGAGAACGATGCCGAATCCGCTTCGCTCGATCAGTCATCCCGCCGTGGACTTCCTCGTCACCTTCTTGCGCGACCGGGTCCGGCGCGCCCGCTCGGGCGAGCTGGACCGCGGGGCCTCCGCCGTCGAGTGGGTGATCATCTCCGCGGTCGTGGTGGCGATCGTCGGTGTCGTCGCCGCCATCATCAACCTCGCGCTGAAGAACGGCGCCGACAAGGTGAGCGACTGCATCGACGGCGCCGACGAGGACGGCACCTGCAAGTAGGGGCGGCACCGGTGAGAGCGGAGCGACGGCTGGTCGTATGGGCACGCCGCAGATGGGAGGGGGCCTCCCGGCGCGGCGAAAGCGGCATGACCGCGATCGAGTTCGTGCTCCTCACCCCGGTGCTGTTCTTCCTGATCTTCGCGACGGTGCAGTTCGCGCTGTACTTCTTCGCGGACCACGTGGCACAGGCGGCGGCACAGGCCGGTGCCCGCAAGGCCCGGCAGGAGGCCGACGCCGATCCGGGCGGCTGGCGCGCCAAGGCGAGACAGACCTCCGGCGAATACATCGAACAGCTCGGCCCCGAACTGATCCTGGACCCCGATGTGAAGCTGCTCGGGCCCAACAACAACACCGTCGGTGTGGAGATCCGCGCCCAGGTCCCCTCCGTCTTCCCC
Organism: Streptomyces sp. B15; assembly: GCF_018070605.1. NCBI lineage: Bacteria > Bacillati > Actinomycetota > Actinomycetes > Kitasatosporales > Streptomycetaceae > Streptomyces > Streptomyces sp. B15. The sequence continues at coordinate 44,778 of NZ_JAGPXJ010000005.1, read as the reverse complement.
GGGCTGGACATGGATGTGTACGCGATCTCCCAGGGCCCGGTGGAACGGTTCGTACCGGACGGGGGCGGCTGATGCGAGACCGACGGCGGGGCGGACAGGAGTCGCCCCGGTGGGGCGGCGACGCCGGACTGTCGACGATCGAGGTCGTCATCCTGGCGCCGGTGATGATCCTGTTCATCCTCGTCCTCGTCGCCTTCGGCCAGCTCGTGGACGGGCGCGGGGCCGTGGACAGTGCCGCGCGGGACGCGGCGCGGGCCGGATCGCTCCAGCACGGCAGCCACGCGGCGGCGATGACGGCCGCGCAGCAGGCGGCCGCCGCCACCCTCAAGGGCACCTGCGCGGGGAACGTGACCGTACGCGACGCGGGCAGCGACTACCGCTCGGGCGGGCTGTTCACCGTCGAGGTGAGCTGCCGGGTGCGCGGCCTGGGCATTCTCGGCCTGGACATCGCCAAGGAGATCACGGGCCGCTCCAGTTCGCCGATCGACCCGTACCGGAGGACCGGATGAGCCGGACCGGACGCGCGCCGGGTGAGCGCGCCGCGACCTGGCTGCGGACCAGACGCGCGGCCTGCGACGACAGCGGGTCCGGCGCCGCCGCGGTCATCATGTTCGCGCTGCTGTTCATGGTGCTGGCCGCTTTCGTGGTGGACGGCGGGCTGTCCATCTCCCAGCGCGAGCGCGCCGCCGACATCGCCGAGCAGGCCGCCCGCTACGCGGCGCAGGACATCGACGAGGAGGCGCTGCGGGCCAGCCAGGGCCGCAACGCGCCCATCAACTACGAGAACTGCCCGGCACGCGTCCAGGAGTTCGCCGGCCGGTCGGGGCTGTCGGGAGCGGACCTGGAAGCCTCCGGCTGCGTGTCCGCCAGCGCCCAGCAGGTCCGGGTCCGTATCCAGCTCACCTACCGTCCGGTCCTCACCGGGCTGTTCTACAGCGCACCCCTCACTGTCCACGGCACGGCGACGGCGGAGTCCGTGACCGGGTGACCGACGGTCCCACCGCCCCTCCTCCACGTCCGCACTTCTCACCTTGGGAGCACACGACATGGCGCGCCGCAGTTCGACACCGGCACCGGCCCCCGGCGGGCCCAGGTCCCGTTCGCGCTCGCGCACGCCCGTAACCGTGCGCACCCGGCGCACGTTCGGGGACGTGCTCAAGGCGTTCTGCGCGTTCGTCGCACTGGCCGCGCTGGTGGCCGGGGTGCCGTTGGCGCTGGCGTACTTCATCGGCTGGCCGCTGCCGCACCGGATGCCGTCGCTGGACATGCTGCGCGACGAGGTGAGCGTCGGGGTCTTCGTCAACGTACTGACGGTCGTCGTGTGGCTCGCCTGGGCGCAGTTCACCGCCTGTGTGCTGGTCGAGGTGAAGGCCGCGCTCTCCGGGGTGGGCCTGCCCGCACGGGTGCCGGGCGCCGGCCCCAGCCAGCTGCTGGCCCGGCAACTCGTCACCGCGATCCTGCTGCTCGGCTCCAGCACGGCGAGCTTCGTCCCGGGGCTGGCCCAGCTCGGGCACAGCGTGCAGCCGCACCAGCCGTCGCAGACCGTCGCCAGTGCCCAGCTCCTCCCCGGCCAGCAGCGGGCCGATGCCGCCGATCAGGTGGAAGGCGGCGGCCCCCACGTCATGGGCGGTGGCGGCCCGGACACGGTCGTACTGGCCCAGGGCGGCAGCGAGCGGGCCGGTACGGCGCGGCAGGCGTCCGCACCGGGGGACACCTCCCGGGCGGCGCAGACGAAGTTCTACCGCATCCAGCCCCCGGTGGGGCGACACCACGACTCCCTGTGGGAGATCGCCGAGCGGCATCTGGACGACGGCCGCCGCTACAAGGAGATCTACCGCCTCAACAAGGACCGGGTGCAGCCGGACGGCTCCCGGCTGTCCGAGGCGAGCCTGATCCGGCCCGGCTGGATCATGGAGATGCCGGCCGACGCGCACGGCGGCGAGCTGGTCGAGATGCCGGACGACGCCCAGGAGCTGGACGCCGAGGAGCGTGCCCAGTACGAGCGCTACCAAAGGCACGGGGCGGATCGTGACTCCGGCGGCAAGGGTGGCGGGGGCCACGGTGCCGCCGACGGCCGGGGAGACGCCGAGGGGCAGGGCGACGGCGACGGTCAACAGGACGGGCAGCAGCGGCAGAAGCCGCCGTCGCGGCAGGAAGGGGACCGGTCGGTCAAGGAGGAGCCCACCGCACCGGACAGCGACTCGACCCGGCGGGACTCCGCCGAGCCGGCGGAGAAGCCCTCCGACGACGCTTCCACGGACGGTCCCGGCGACGGTCCCGGCGACGCCCCCGTCCTGGAGCCGAGCATTCCGGAACAGCGCGACGACAGCTCGTCGCCCACCCGGCCCGACCAGGAGATCCCGGACGCCCCTGGCGGCACCGCCCCGGACGACCGGAGCGATCACGGCGGCGACCAGGACACCCGGGACGGCGGAGCCGACGGCTCACAGGGCCCGGACGGGGACGTCCGTCCGGACACGGACGTTCGCCCGGACACCGAGGAGAAGCTTGAGGTCCCGCCCGGCGAGCACGCGCCCGACCGGCAGGAGCAGTCCGTCCCCGAGACGCCGGCCGAGCGCCGGCCGGCCCACACCGAAGACCTCGGCGACGCGGAGGACGACGACGGGCTGCCCGGCCCCGGCATCTCCCAGCCGGACGACATCCGGCCCGGCGCCCCGGACACCCGGACGGGCGGCACCGCCCCGCACACCCCCGCCGAGGACGGGCCCGCCACACCGGCACCGGACGAAGGCGGGAGCGGCAAGGGCGACGACACCTCGACCGACCTCGACAACGCCGGGGCTCCGGAAGCCGACCGCGCCAACCAGCTCGACCGTGCTCAGGACACCGGCGCGGACGCCGACGACGGCGTCCTGGGGCCGATCGGACTGCCGGAAGCCCTGCTCGGGGCACCGCTGTTGGCGGCAGGGGTGCTGGCCGCGCTGGGCCGCCGACGGCGGACGGCGCTGTGGCAGGCGGTCACCAAGGGCACCCGCCGCGCGCCCGGCGACGACTTCGCACCCCCGTCCGACCCGGCCGCGCAGGCCCGCGACGCGCTCCTCGTCAGCGCCGACCCCGCCGCCGTACGCTTCCTCGACCGGGCGCTGCGCGGGCTGGCCGAGGACCTCGCCGACGCGGGCCGTCAGCTCCCGGTGGTCTACGCGGCCTGGCTGACCGGACAGGATCTGCACCTCCAGCTCGCCGAGGAGTCCGGACAGCCGCCCGCACCCTGGCGGTTCGGCCAGAGCCCCAGCTTCTGGACCATCCAGCGCACCCATACCCGCTTCGACGTGGACACCAGCGGGCCCTCGCCCTACCCGGCACTCGTCAGCCTCGGCCTGCGCGGGCAGGCGCGGCTGCTGCTCAACCTGGAGTCGGTGCCGGGACTGGTGTCGGTGGCGGGCGACCTGGAGCGGCGTACCGCCGTCCTGGCCTCCATCGCCGCCGAACTGGCCACCGGCAGCTGGTCGCAGGGCATGGGCCTCACCCTCGTCGGCTTCGGTGAGGAGCTGACCGCGCTCGCCCCCGGACGGGTGCGGTATCTGCCCGAGGTGGCGGAGCTGCTGCACGAGCGGGAAGGCGCTGCGGCGGCGCGGGAGGCGGCGCCGCAGGTGGTGCTCGTCGGGGTCGAGCCCACCGAGGAGGAGGCACGCCGCCTCGCGGCGCTCGCCACCGAGAGCGGAGGCCCCCGGGTCGGCTTCGTCGTCGGTGTCCCCGGCGGACGGCTGCCCAGCGTCGTATGGGAGTTCACCGTCGACGCGGACGGGACGCTCGCCGCGCCCCGGATGGGCCTGGAGGTACGGGCCCAGCTGCTGCCCGAGGACGTGCGCACCGCGGTGGTCGAGCTGTTCGCCGACGCCGACGACGAACAGGCCGAGGGCAGCGGCGGCCCCGGCTTCCGCGTCGACCTCAGCGCAGGCGGTCGCCCGGCGGTCTATGCGCGGATCATGGGCGGCTACGACGTCAGCGGTGTCGAGCCGCCCGAGGAGTCGCGCAGCGCGCTTCTGCACGAGGCGCTGGCACTGCTGCTGCTCAACCGGGACGGTGTGCACCCGCGCGTCCTGGCCTCCGCGCTGTGGCCCAAGGGGGTCACCGACGACGTCCGGGACGCGCTCGTCGACCGGCTGCGCGGCTGGCTGGGCATCGAGACCGACGGCACGCCCCGGCTGTCCACCGACAAGGACGGACGGCTGGTGCTGCGGCCCTCCGTCGTCTCCGACTGGGACGTGCTGCGCACCCTGCACCACGGCTGCACCTCGGAGCGCGGGGCCAAACTGGCGCCGCAGGTGCGGCGCCAGAAACTCGCCGAAGCGCTGGAGCTCGCGCGCGGGCCGCTACTGGCCGACCGCCCCGAGGGCCGGTACGGCTGGCTGGCGTACGACGTCGTCGAGGCGCAGCACCCGCTGCTCGTCGCCGAGGTGGGGCTGGCGCTGTGCGCCGAGCACCTCCGGTTCGGGGAACCGGAGGCCGCGGTGGGCGCCGTGCGGGCCGCGTTGCGGAGCGCTTCGGCGGACGAGCGGCTGTGGGACGCCCTGTTGCGGGCCGCGCATGCCACCGGTGAGCGCGGCGCGCTGGACGAGGCGGTCCGCTGGGTCACCGATCGCGCCGCCGAGCTCCACGGCGCCGAACGCGGCCTTCCGCCCCGGACCCGGGCCCTGCTGGAAGAGCTGGCTCCGGGGGCCTATCCGGGCTGAGGGATCGGCGGAAGCGGGTTCGTCATCGAATTGCGACCTTCCGCAGGGGTCCCGACGGGGGCGGGGGACGTCATATCGGGGCACGAGCCGAATGACGGTGTGAGGGGGCGCGATGAAGCGGGGACGGATGGCGGCGGTCGCCATCACGGTGGCGGCGGGGGTGCTGGCCGGGTGCACGGGCGGCACCCACAATCAGCGAACGGCCGACTCGGCGAAGGGCGGCGCTGCCCCCGGATACGCCGAGGGCGGCGGCTCCGCACCCGGGGACGTGTCGCCCGCGAAGCCGACCGAACCGGCCGACTTCCGGTCGACGTTCGCGCTGGACGTGGACACCGCGTCCTACAGCTATGCCCGACGCACCCTCCGCGACGGCGCCCGCCCGGCGCCGCGGACGGTGCGGACCGAGGAGTTCGTCAACAGCTTCCCGCAGGGCTATCGGCGGCCGAAGGGGGACGGCTTCTCCGTCTCGGCGGACGGCGCCCGCACCGGGGCGGCGGACTGGTCACTGATGCGGGTCGGGCTGGCGACGAAGAAGAGCGACCCGAAGGCGCCCCGCCGCCCGGCCGCGCTCACCTTCGTGCTCGACGTGTCGGGCTCGATGGCCGAGCCGGGACGGCTGGACCTGGTCAAGAGTGCGCTGCGGACGGCGGCGGACGAGCTGCGCGGCAGCGACTCCGTCTCGCTGGTGACGTTCAGCGGCGAGGCCGAGACCCTGCTGCCCATGACGCGGCTGGACGACGGCGGGCGCGGCAGACTCCGTGCCGCCGTCACCGAGCTGGAGCCGAAGTCGAGCACCAACCTCGGTGCGGGGATGAAGGAGGGCTATCGGCAGGCGGCGGAGCACCGCCGCTCCGGTGCGACCAACCGCGTCGTGCTGATGTCCGACGCGCTCGCCAATACGGGCGAGACGGACGCCGAGGCGATACTGGACGAGGTCGCGCGGCACCGCAAGGAGCAGGGCATCTCCCTGTTCGGGGTCGGCGTGGGCAGCCACTACGGCGACGCGTTGATGGAGCGCCTCACCAACAAGGGCGACGGCAACACCGTCTACCTCTCCACCCGGAGGGAGGCGGGCGAGGTCTTCGTCAACCAGCTGCCCCGCAACATCCAGCTGCGGGCCCGCGACGCCAAGGCGCAGGTCGTCTTCGACCGGGACGCGGTGGCCGACTTCCGGCTGCTCGGCTATGAGAACCGCGAGGTGGCCGACGAGGACTTCCGGGACGACTCGGTGGACGGCGGCGAGGTGGGCCCCGGCCACACGGTCACCGCGCTGTACGCGGTCCGGCTGAAGGACGGCGCGACGGGAAGGGCGGCCACCGCGACGGTCCGCTGGCTGGACCCCGACAGCCGGAAGCCGCACGAGGAGTCCCGCACGGTCGCCACCACGGCGCTGACCGGCGGGGACCTGTGGACGGACGCGGACGTCTCGCCGTATCTGCGGCTGTCGGCCGTCGCCGCCTACTTCGCCGACGCGCTGCGCACCGGGAAGGGCGGTCAGTCGCCGGACCCCGACCCCGACACCCGCACCGGTGGCGACACCGGCACCGGCAGCGAGCTCGGGCCCGGGGCGGAGTCCGGGCCCGCGAAGCCGGCCGTGGAGCCGCTGCCCGCCGCGCCCTCGCTCGGGAAGCTGCGCCGCGTGGCGGACCGCCTCGCCGAGGATCCGGGGCTGCGGTCGGCGGCGGGGCTGGCCAAGAACATCAGCCGGGCGCAGCGCGTCCACTGACGGGGCGGCGGAAAGGGGCCATGGCCCGCGCCCTCGGGGGAAGAGGCGCGGGCCATGGCGGTCGGAGGGAAGCCCTCGTCGTCGGCCGGTGGCTCAGCCGACCTGGAGCTTCTGGCCCGGCAGGATGAGGTCGGCGTCGTCGCCGATGGTGGACTTGTTGTCCGCGTAGATCTGCTGCCAGGTGGTGTCGTGCGCCTCGGCGATCCGGCCGAGGGTGTCGCCCGGCTCGACGGTGTAGTTGCCGTGCCCGGTCTTGGGGGCCTGCTGCTGCGGCTGGGCGGGCTTCGGCTGTGCGGGCTGCTGCTGCGGAGCCGCCTTCTTGGGCGCCGACTGCTGCTGCGGCTCGGTCTTGTTGCTGTCGCTCCCGCCGTCCGGGTTCACGTCGGCCGCGGGGCCGCCGGAGGTCAGGCCGCCGGCGCCGGCGCACGCCCAGGCACCGGGACCCTGCATCTTCAGCAGCTTCTCGGCGACGGCGATCTGCTGATCCTTGGTGGCCTGGTCGGCACGCGGCGCGTACTTGGTGCCGCCGGCGGCGGCCCAGCTGGAGTTGTTGAACTGGAGGCCGCCGTAGTAGCCGTTACCGGTGTTGGCGTGCCAGTTGCCCGAGGACTCGCACTGGGCGACCTTCTCCCAGGTGTCGACCGAGGCTGCCTGCGCGCCGGTGGCGGAGACCAGCGGAATGGCGACTGCGGCGCCTGCCACACCGGTCACGGTGGCGATGCGGGTGGCCCTGCCCGGACGACGGTGGCGGCCCTTGCCGGAGAACAGCATGGTCTTTCTTTCCTTACGGTCGCGGCTGTTCGCCTACGAGTTCGAGGCGAACGGATCGAGCGGGAGCGACCGTAAGCACAGCTGTCCGAATGCTCCAACGACGGGCAATAAAGATCATTGCGGCCGCTTGACACCCAACAGTGGCATCTGTGCTGGTGAATGCGGTTGCACAGAGATCGGAGCGGCCGGGTGTGACGTAGCCGTCGGAGACAAGCGTCACAGATATGGGCGTTTTGCGGCGGGTTGAGGAGGGTGGGGCCGACCCGTCGGCCGGCCCCACCCCCGGGTTGGTCAGGACCAGATCGCGTCGACCCACTCCGGGTGGTCGATGAAGGGGTTGCGGTTGTGCTGGAACTGGTCGTATATGACGTCGTTCCGGTTCTTCTCGAAGGCGCTCGGCGGGTCCTGCTCGTTCCACTTCTTCAGCACGGACAGCCGCCCATGGGCGGGCGCGGAGCCGTTGTCCACCTTGTCGTTGGGCTCCAGATCGGGGAAGGAGCCCTCGCCCTCGTACCGCACGGCCATGTAGAGAATCATGCGGGCCACATCGCCCTTGACCTCGTCACGCGGTTCGAAGGAGTCGCTGTCGGTGCGGTTGCCGGGCGCCTCCCCGACCTCCTCGCCGCCCTCGTCGAAGTCCTTGTTGCCCCGGGTGCTGTTGACGGAGGCGTCGGTGGGCCGCAGATGGTGGATATCGGTGCCGGGGCCGGTGGCGGTGCCGAAATCGCCGTGCGACTTCGCCCACACGTGCTCCCGGTTCCACTGGTCGGCGCCGCCGCCGTTGTCGTCCGCGCTCTGCGAACGGCCGGTGTACAGCAGGACGACGTCGGAGGGGTTGTCCGGATCCTTGTCGGTGGCCTTGAGCGCGTCCCACACCTGGTCGTAGGAGAGCGCGTCGGATTCCTTGATGATGCCGTGCAGGGCCGACTTCAGCTCGGGGCCCGTCTTGCCCTCGGCGTCCTGGTAGTAGTCGGCGGGGGCGTCGTTCGCGGAGGCGGGGAACGTGGGGGAGGTGGGAGAGGCGGGGGAGTCGGGTGTGAGGGGCATTGCCGTGGCCGGGGCCTGTGGGGACAGCACCAGCAGCGTCGCGGTGCCGAGGGCGGCGGCCAGAGGAGCGCGAAAGGCACGCATGGGGGGTCCTCTCGATGGCACGGGAGGCGCCCGGGCATCAACTCCCCCGAGAGCACCCCGTGTTGGCATGGGACGGGGGGAGCCTGCCAGATTTTCGAACACACGCAAGAGGGTCGAACACCGATGCCCTCCCGCCCGGGGTGGCGCGGGCCCGTCGGCTGCGGGTGCGGGGCCCGTGGGGCGGGCGTTAATCTGGGGGCGCGGCGACCCGGGGTCCCGCACGGCGGTGGGGCTCGCCGTACACGAACCGCGGCAACGGTGCCGCCAACGGTCCCTGCTTGCGATGGCGCGCGCCCATGGGCGCCCGGCGAGTAGGAGACAGCTGTGGAGAGGCTTTCGGGCCGCGCCCTGCGGCCCCGGCGGCCCCTTGGGCTCCCGCGTCCGCCCGTGGCGCTGCGCGGCCAGGGACCGGTCGTCGCGGTCGTGGCGCTGGGCGGGGTGCTCGGCGCCTGCGCGCGCTACGGCGCCGCGCTGCTGTGGCCCGCCCCGCACGGCGCCTTCCCCTGGACCACCCTGGGCGTGAACGTCGCCGGGTGCGCCGTCATCGGGGTCCTCATGGTGCTGATCACCGACGTCTGGGCGGCCAAGCGGCTGGTACGGCCGTTCTTCGGCACCGGCGTGCTGGGCGGCTTCACCACCTTCTCGACGTACGCGGTCGACATCCAGCGGCTGCTGGAAGCGCACCGGCCCGGTCTCGCGCTGGGCTACCTCGGGCTGACGCTGCTGGGTGCGATGTCGGCGGTATGGCTCACGGCGGCGGGCACCCGCCGACTGATCTCAGGGAGGCGGCGATGAGGGATCCGGCACGGCGGCCGGCCGGGCCGCAGGGCACCGCGCTGCGGCTGACGGTGCTGCTCGGCGAGGGCGACCAGTACCACCACAGGCCCGCCTACGCCGAAATCGTGCACCGGGCACGGGAGGCCGGACTCGCGGGCGCCGGCGTCTTCCGCGGCATCGAGGGCTTCGGCGCCTCCGGTCTGGTGCACACCACCCGGCTGCTGTCGCTGAGCGAGGACCTTCCGGTGGCCGTCGTCGTGGTCGACGAGGCCCCGCGCGTCCGCGCCTTCCTCCCCGAGCTGGAGGAGCTCACCCGGGACGGCCTGGTGCTGCTGGACGAGGTGGAGGTCGTCCGCTTCCCCGGCCGCGACGAGGCGGCCGACGGCGGGCCGACCGGCGGTGGGGCCTCCGGCGGCGAGGCGATCGGCGGTGGGGCGGGCGCGTGAACTGGCTGCTCGTGATCGCCGGGGCCGCCGTCGGCGCGCCGCTGCGCTATCTGACCGACCGCGCCGTCCAGGCCCGGCACGACGCGCTCTTCCCCTGGGGCACGTTCGTGGTGAACATCGCCGGCTGCCTGCTGCTGGGCCTGGTCACCGGAGCGGCGCTGGCCGGAGCCGCCTCCTCGTCCGTCCAGCTCCTGCTGGGCACCGGGCTGTGCGGAGCACTGAGCACATACTCGACGTTCTCCTACGAGACGCTGCGGCTCGCCGAGCAGGGCGCGGCCCGCTACGCGCTGCTCAATGTGGCCGCCAGCGTATCGGTCGGGCTGGGCGCCGCCTGCGCGGGCGTGGCGGTGGCCCGGGCGGCCTGGGGATGAACGGCGCGGCTGCGGACCGCTTCACCAGCCCGGGGGTTTCGCGGTGCCCATCGCACGGGTGACGGTGATCTCGATGACGACCCGCTCCGGGTTGGGCCGCGGCGGCTTGTAGCGCCGGGTGTACCGCTCCTCGGCGTCGGCCACCGACTCCGGGTCGTCCCGGACCACCGCCGTGCCCTCCAGCGTGCACCAGCGTCGCCCCTCCGCCTGGCTCACCGCCGCGTGTGCGCCGTTCGGCCCGGCGGCCAGCACGTTGCGCACCTTCTTGCTCGAGCGGCTGCTGATGACCCGTGCGATCCGCGTCGCGGGGTCGTAGGTCACCCCGACCGGGACCAGGTGCGCGGTGCCGTCGGGGCGCGGCGTGGTGAGGAAGCAGATGCGGCGCTCCTCCCAGAAGCCGGGCTCCTCCCGGGAGCTCCCGGAAGAGGTCTGTGTGCTCATGGAGGGAACGCTACCGGCCGTCACGCCGTACCCAGTGGTGTGGTCGGCCAGCCGAGCAGGCGGGCGCCGATCACAGCTGTCTGCAGCATGTAGCGGTGGGACGGGTCGGTGGGGTTGGCTCCGGTCAGCTGGCGGATGCGCTCCAGGCGGTAGGTGAAGGCGCGGACGCTGAGCGTGAGCCTGCGGGCCGCCTCCGCCGCCACACAGCCCGAGTCGAAGTAGGCGGTGAGCGTCTCCAGCAGCGGCTCGACCCCGCCGCGGGCCGCCGTCAGCGGGCCCAGCGTCGCCTGGACGAGGTCGGCCATGGCCTGCCGGTCGCGGGTCAGCACGGGGTAGACGAGCAGTTCGGAGGCGTGCAGCACCGGTTCGCGCAGCTCCAGCCGCGCACCGAGGTCGAGAACACTGAGGGCCTCCTCGTAGGACTGCACCACGCCGCCCGGACCCGGCTGGGAGCGGCCTATCGCCACCTGTCCGCCGTCCATCGCGGCGTAGCACTGCTTGGCGAAGTAGGTGAGCACCTCCGGCTGGTCGCCCGGCGCGACGCACAGCAGCCGGCCGTCCTTGGTGGTCAGCAGGATGCCGCGGTCGTGGAAGCGGGCGATCAGCGCGCGTTCGACCTGCCGCGCCACCTGGTGCCCCTCGTCGTAGGCGGCCGGCCCGCGGGCGACGGCCACCGCGTGGGTGTGCGAGAGCCGCAGCCCGAAGCGCTCGGCGCGCTCCGCCAGCCGCCCCAGGTCGCTGCGCCCGTGCAGCAGGTCGTCGATGAACTCCCGCCGGGTGGCCTCCTCCTGACGGACCGCCTGCCGCTGGGCGCGCTCGTACCCCTCCGCCACCGCGTCGACCACCTGGTGCATCCCCGTCAGCAGGCTGTCGGGGTCGCCCGGCAGGGACGGCCTGGCCTCCCGTGCCGCCGTCAGATGGGCGCTGACCAGATCGCGCAGCCCGTATCCGGCGTCCGCCGCGCGTTCCCCCAACTCCCGCCGGGTCTCCAGCTCCTGCCGTTTCAGGCGGCGGCCGGTCGCGCAGACGTCGGCCAGGAGGGCGACGTACCCCTCCAAGTAGGTCCCCGGTATGCGCGCAGCGCCACTCACCCGTATCTCCGCTCTCCTGATGTTCCGCTGACGGTTCCTTGACGCCGTCCGGCACGCAGACCCTAGAGAACTCTGCCGGGTTCCGGCAATGCGTATGGGGTGACCCGGACGCCAGAATGTTCGGCGAGGGGGGCACAACAGGGGGAAACCGGGGGGAAACCGGGGGAGCCTCAGTGCCGCGCACCGACAGGGGGTGCCGTACACCGGCAGGTTCGCGGCGCTGAGGCAACGGGGACGACGGAGGGGATGGCCATGGGAGCGTTCTTGCGAGCGGCCGTGGCCTTCCCCACCGTCGTGTTCTCCGCCGCCTTGCTCGTGGTCGTCGTCTGCTGGCTCCTCGCCGCCCTCGGCACCGTGGACCCGGAGGGGTTCGAGGGGCCCTTCGGGGCTCAGGTGTGGGGGCTGGGCGGACTGCCCGCCGCCGTCGGACTCTCGCTGCTGACGGCGTTCGCCTGGCTGCTGAGTCTCACCGGCGGGGCTCTGCTCGACAGGTCCGGGCTGTCACCGGGGCTGCAGACCGCGGCCGGTGCCGGGCTGCTGGTCGCCGCGCCACTGGCCGCCTGGCCGCCCGCCCGGGCGGTGGCGCGCGGGGCGGCGCGGCTCCTGCCCGCGGGTACCGGCCCCTCGCGGCACGACTTCGTCGGTCTGACGTGCACCGTCCGCACCCGGCGGGTGGATGAGCGGTTCGGCCAGGCCGAGGTCACCGCCGAGGACGGCTCCAGCGCACTGGTGCAGGTGCGGCAGACGGGCACCGACCGGCTGACGCTGGGCAGCCTCGGCCTGCTGTACGCGTACGACGACGAGGGCGAGTTCTTCTGGGTCGCGCCCTTCGACACCGCGCTCGATCCGGGCCGGCCCCTCGGCCGGCCGTCCCCCGGCTGACCGCTGCCGACCGGCCGGCGCCACCGGCCACCGGTCACCGTCACCGGCCACCGGCCTCGGTTCGCACCGATCGGCTCACCGGCCCGGCTCCGCATTCCTTACACACTTCGCAAAGGGCGTCACATGGATACCATTTCCCTGGGCCTCGGCGTACTCGTCGCCGTCGTCCTGCTGATCGTGCTCGTCGCGCTCCTGGTCGTCTCCCGCCTCTTCCGCAAGGTGGAACAGGGCCGCGCGCTGATCGTCTCCAAGATGCGGAAGGTCGATGTGACCTTCACCGGACAGGTCGTCCTCCCCGTCCTGCACAAGGCCGAGGTCATGGACATCTCGGTCAAGACGATCGACATCTCGCGCACCGGCCGGGACGGGCTGATCTGCAAGGACAACATCCGCGCCGACATCCGGATCTCGTTCTTCGTCCGCGTCAACAAGACCGCCGAGGACGTCATCAAGGTGGCGCAGGCCATCGGCACGGAGCGGGCGAGCGACAAGGGCACCCTCCAGGAGCTGTTCAACGCGAAGTTCTCCGAGGCGCTCAAGACCGTCGGCAAGCAGCTCGACTTCGCCGACCTCTACACCAAGCGGGACGAGCTGCGCGACCGCATCATCCAGGTCATCGGCACCGATCTGAACGGCTACAGCCTCGAGGACGCGGCCATCGACTACTTGGAGCAGACGCCGCTGGCCCAGCTGGACGCCGCCAACGTCCTCGACGCCCAGGGCATCCGGAAGATCACCGAGCTGACGGCCGTCGAGCATGTGCGCACCAACGAGTTCCAGCGCGGCGAGGAGAAGGAGATCACCCGGCAGAACGTCGACGCGCGCGAGGCGATCCTGGAACTGGAGCGGCGGCAGGCGGACGCCGAGATCAAGCAGCGCCGTGAGATCGAGACCGTACGCGCCCGTGAGGAGGCCGAGACGGCACGCGTCGTGGAGGAGGAGCGGCTGCGTGCCCAGGCGGCGTTCCTGCGCACCGAGGAACAGCTCGGGGTGCAGCGCGAGAACCAGAACCGCGAGATCGCCGTGGCGCAGAAGAACCGCGAGCGGGTCATCGCCATCGAGAGCGAGCGCATCGAGAAGGACCGCCTGCTGGAGGTCATCGCACGGGACCGCGAGACCGAACTGACCCGTATCTCCGCGGAGAAGGAGGTCGAGGCGGAGAAGCGGGACATCGCCGAGGTCATCCGCGAGCGCGTCGCCGTGGACCGCACCGTCGCCGAGCAGGAGGAGTCGATCAAGAAGCTGCGCGCGGTCGAGGAGGCCGAGCGCGAGCGCCAGGCCGTCATCATCGCAGCGGAGGCCGAGGCGCAGGAGAAGCTGGTCAAGGACATCAAGGCGGCCGAGGCCGCCGAGCAGGCCGCCACCCACCGGGCGGCCGAGGAACTGACCCTCTCCGAGGCCCGGTTGAAGGCCGCCGATCTGGACGCCAAGGCCAAGGTCCGGCTCGCCGAGGGTATCCAGGCCGAGAACGCCGCCGCCGGGCTCGCCGAGGTGCAGGTGCGCGACAAGGAGGCCGAGGTCCTGGAGAAGGCCGGGCGCGCCGAAGCCGAAGCCGTCGCCGCACGGCTGCGTGCCGAGGCCGAGGGCGCACGCGCCAAGGCGCTCGCCGAGGCCGAGGGCGCCCAGGCACAGGCTGCTGCCGACGCGGCGGCGGTCGGCGAGAAGCTGAAGGCCGAGGCCGAGGGGCTGACGGAGAAGGCCGCCGCGATGGCGGCACTGGACGAGGCGTCCCGCGAGCACGAGGAGTACCGGCTGCGGCTGGAGGCCGACAAGGACGTACGGCTGGCCGGGCTGGACGTCCAGCGGCAGCTTGCCGAGGCACAGGCCACGGTGCTGTCCAAGGGCCTGGAGAGCGCCGAGATCAACATCGTCGGCGGTGAGTCCGTCTTCTTCGATCGGCTGGTCTCCGCCATCTCGCTCGGCAAGAGCGTGGACGGCTTCGTCGACAACTCCCGCACGGCGCAGGCCCTCGCCGGGTCGTGGCTGGACGGCACGGGGGACTTCACCGGTGATCTGACCAAGGTGCTGGGCTCCTTGAGCACGGGTGACGTCCAGAACCTGAGCGCCTCCGCGCTGATGACGAAGCTCATGAAGGACGCCGCACCCGCACCCGCACCCGCGAACGGGCACGGCCAGGGCCAGGGCTGAGGGCGAGCCCGAAGGGCGCGGAGAACCGCGCACTCGGCCACGACACACCCGCAGTCGGCGGACGGCGCACAGGCGCAGCCCGCTGACCGGTGACACGCTGAAGGAGGACGTCGCGATGGAGACCGGTCCGGACACCGGAACGTACGAGGTGCTGCGCGACCGGCTCGCCGCGCAGGGCGCCGAGCTCGCACGCAGGGCCGAAGAGCTCAACACCCTGCGCACCGAGCAGTTCGGTGCCCGGCGGCTGGAGCTGAGCGACACCGGGCAGCTGCGCACCGAGCGCCCGAGCCTGCCCCGCGACGTCGTGGCCGTGGGCGAGCGGCTGCTGTTCGGCTACCACGCCGTGCCGGCCCCGGCCGACGGGGAGACCCGCCCGGCCGATGTGCTGGCCCTGCACGACCGGGAGCTCAACCCGCTGCCCGCCGACGCGGTGCCCGGACTGCTGGACGACGCCGACTTCCAGCGCGAGTTCGCCGCGCTGCACCGCTACTACCGGCACGCCCGGCTGCTGCGGCTGCGCCCGGTCGAGGGCAAGCTGCTGGCCGTCTTCCAGACCGGTGAGCGCCCCACCGACATCCGTGTCCTGCGCTGGGCGCTGGCCCAGGACGGCGGCGGCGCCCGGTTCCTGGACGCGCGCGGCGAGCGCGACCACACCTTCCCGCCGGCCCATGACCTGGCGTGGACGGAGGCCACCCGAGAGGACCACGTTCCCGGGCGCCATCCCCATGTGGCCGTCGGCCACGGCCTGTGCGTCTCGACGGTCGGCGGGTTCCTCACCGTCAAGGACGTCGACGACACCGACAGCGGTGCGGGGCTGCACCGTGAGCCGGTCACCGACCCCCTCCAGTCGCTGGCGGACGCCGAGATCGCGCACGCCCGGGTGGGACCACTGGTGCTGCTGCGGGTCAAGCCCTACAAGGAGGAGCAGCGCAGATACCTGGTCGTCAACACCTTGACCCGGCAGGTGGTGCGGCTGGACGGGATCGGCTCGGCCTGCCGTCGACTGCCGGACGACGGCGGGCTGGTCTTCCCCGGCGGCTACTACCTGACCTCGGGCGAGTGGAAGACCTTCGACGCCGTGGCCGCGGACGGACCTGGCGGCGACGGGACCGGCACCGGCTTCGGCTTCGAGACCGCCGTGCGCGCACCGAACGGCGAGGACGTGCTGTTCGCCTTCCACGCTCCTCAGGAGGGCGGTCGCGACCTGCTGCTGTCGTACAACACGATGCGCCAGGAGGTCGCCGCGCCGCTGGTGTGCAAGGGGCACGCCCTCTTCGACGACGGCACGCTGGCCGTGCTGCGCGCGGACGGCGGGGACCGGGCGGAGCCCGCCCAGGTGCACACGCTGCAGTGGTGGGACTCGCCCTATCCCGCGGACACCGTCGAGGCGGGCCGTCAGGCCGACGCGGGACCGCTGGCCCGGATCGGCAACCGGGAGCTGGTCGGCGGCATCTCCGCCTGCCTGGCCGTCGCCCGCAGCGCCGCACCCGCGCACACGGGACCGACCGCCGAGAGCTACCAGGCCCTCGTCGCCGCCTGCGAGCGCACCGCCGACGGCCACCCATGGCTCGGCGACCGGGAGACCGGCGATCTGCGCACCCCGCTGGAGGAGCTGCGCAGCACCGCGGCACAGGTGCTCGCCGAGCACCGGACCGTGCGGGAACTCACCCAGCAGGCCGCCGAGGCGCTGGAGGAGGCGGCAGCCCGGCTGGCCTCGGTGGTACGGCGGCTGCGCGGCGAGGCACCGCGCTCGGCCGCCGCCTGGGTCGACGGGCTGACCGAACTGCGCGCGGCCCAGGGCAAGCTGCTCGGCTGCGCGGAGATGCGGTACGCGGACACCGCAGGCGCGGCCGAACTGGCGGCCGAGGCCGAGACGGAGCTGGCCGACTTCGGACTGCGCGCCGTCGAGCGGCTGTGCGAGGAAGACGCGTTCGCGGGCCACCACCAGGAGATCGAGGAACTGCTCGGGCGGGCTCGGGAGCTGGGCACGGCCGCCGAAGCCGGACCGGTCGCCGACCGGATCGGCGCGCTGGAGGAGGGCCTGCGCACCGTCACCGAGGTGATCGGCGGGCTGGACGCGGGCGACGCCACCGTCCGTACCGCCGTGCTGGAGCGGGTCTCGGAGGTGGCCGGCGGACTCAACCGGGCCCGCGCCACGCTGGAGGCCCGCCGCCGCGCCCTGCTGGCCGACGAGTCCAAGGCGGAGTTCGCCGCCGAGTTCGCGCTGCTCGGACAGTCCCTCACCGCCGCGCTCGGCGTCGCCGACACCCCGCAGCAGTGCGAGACCCAGCACGCGCGGCTGCTGGCGAAGGTGGCGGAACTGGAGCAGCGGTTCGCCGATTCGGCCGACTTCCTCGCCGAACTCGACACCAGGCGCACCGAGCTCAACGACGCCTTCGCCGCGCGCAAGCAGGCGTTGTCCGAAGCCAGGGCGCGCCGCACCCAGCAGCTGGTCACCTCCGCCGAGCGCACCCTGCGCACCCTGGCGCGCCGCGCCGGTGAACTGGCCGACACCGAGGCCCTGGCAGCGTTCTTCACCTCCGACCCCATGACCGGCACCGTACGGCGCACCGCCGCGACACTGCGCGAGCTGGGCGAGTCGGCCCGGGCCCAGGAGCTGGAGGACCGGCTGGTGACCGCCCGCCAGGAGGCGGCGCGCGCCCTGCGGGACCGCGGCGAGCTCTACCTGGACGGCGGCAGCGTGCTGCGCCTGGGCCGCCACCGGTTCGCCGTCAACACCCAGCCGCTCGACCTCACCCTCGTTCCCGACGGGCAGGGCCTGGCGCTCGCCCTGACCGGCACCGACTACCGGGCGCCGGTCACCGACCCCGAGCTGGTGGCGCAGCGGACTCTGGGCGGGCGGCTGCTGCCTTCCGAGTCCGACGAGGTCTACCGCGCCGAGTATCTGGCGGCCCGGCTGCTGGACGAACACGGCCCGCGGGCCCTCGACGCGGCCGGGGATCTGGCCGGGCTCGTACGGCAGGCCGCGCGCGAGGCCTACGACGAGGGCTATGAGCGCGGCGTCCACGACCACGACGCCACACTCGTCCTGGAGGCGCTGCTGCGGCTGGAGGAGGGCGCCGGAGTGCTCCGCCACGAGCCCGGCGCCCGTGCCGCCGCGCAGCTGTTCTGGGCGCACGGCACCGCCCCCGCTCAGCGTGCCGCCTGGAGCCGCCGTGCCGTCTCGCTGGCCCGCGCGGGCGAGACCTTCGGCGGGGTGACGGCCGGTGACCGGCTCCGCGCCGAACTCGCCGACCGGATCGCGGCGTTCACCGCAGCGTTCGAGGAGTCGAGCCCGCCGGGCGAGGGCGCCACCGCCCGACCGGTGGCCGCGGCCGGCTATCTGCTGGAGGAGTTGACCACCGCGCCGGCCGGATTCGTTCTCGGCGCCGAGGCCCGCACCCTGCTGGAGAAGTTCCGCCACACCCTCGACGCCGACACCTACGACACCTACGTCGCCGACCTCGCGGCGCTTGAGACCCTCGCCGAGCAGCACCAGCTGGCCTCCGCCTGGCTGGCCTCCTACGCGCGCTCCACCGGGACCGATCCGGCCCCGGGCGACCTGGCCGAGGCGGTCGCCGCGCAGCTGTGCCCCGAGCTGGAGCGCTACTCCGCCGAGGCGCCGCTGACCCGCACCGTGACCGGGCTGCTGGGCTCCCACCCCCGCATCCGGGACGGGCAGCTCACCGTCCGGCTGGACGAGTTCCTCGCCCGGACGGGCGCCTTCCGCGCTCACGAGGTGCCGGCCTTCCGCGCCCACCAGCGGCGCCGCGCCCAGCTGGTCGCCGACGAGAGGGACCGGCTGCGGCTGGCCGACCACCGGCCGCGCGCCCTGCCCGGATTCGTCCGCAGCCGGCTGATCGACGAGGTCTGGCTGCCGCTGATCGGCGAGAACCTGGCCAAACAGCTGGGGACCGACGCCCGGGTGGGCGCCCCGGGTGGTCTGCTGCTCCTGCTCTCCCCGCCGGGGTACGGCAAGACGACGCTGCTGGAGTACGTGGCCGAGCGGCTCGGGCTGCTGCTCGTCAAGGTGAACGGCCCCGCCCTCGGCCGGACGGTGACCTCCCTCGACCCGGCGCAGGCGCCCGGCGCGACCGCCCGGCAGGAGGTGGAGAAGATCAACTTCGCGCTGAAGGCGGGCAACAACACGCTGCTGTACGTGGACGACATCCAGCACACCTGTCCGCAGTTCCTGGAGAAGTTCATCCCGCTGTGCGACGGCACCCGCCGGGTGGAGGGCGTGTGGCAGGGCGAGCCGCACACCTACGACCTGCGCGGCAAGCGGTTCGCCGTCTGTATGGCGGGCAACCCCTACACGGAGTCCGGCAGCCGCTTCAGCGTGCCCGACATGCTGGCCAACCGGGCCGATGTGTGGAACCTGGGCGAGGTGCTGACCGGCAAGCAGGACGCCTTCGCCCTCAGCTTCGTGGAGAACGCGCTGACCTCCCACCCGGTGCTGGCGCCGCTGGCGGACCGGCCCCGCGCGGACCTGGAGGTGCTGGTCGCCCTGGCGCAGCAGGACGCCACCGCCGCCGCACGAACCGACCAGCTGTCCCGGCCCTGCCCACCCGCCGAACTGGAGCGCATCCTCGCCGTGCTGCGCCATGTGCTGACGGTGCGTGGGACGGTGCTCGCGGTCAATCGGGCCTATATCGCCTCCGCCGGGCAGGCCGACGCGAGCCGCACCGAGCCGCCGTTCCGGCTGCAGGGCTCCTACCGCACCATGAACAAGATCGTGCAGCGGATCGAGCCCGTCATGAACGACGCCGAGGTCAGCGCCGTCGTCGACGACCACTACTCCGCCGAAGCGCAGACGCTGACCGGCGACGCCGAGGCCAACCTGCTCAAACTCGCACAGCTGCGCGGGGCGCTCACCGCCGAGCAGGCCGACCGGTGGGCGGAGATCAAACGGGCCCATGTGCGCACCCAGGCGCTCGGCGACACCGACGCGGACCCGATGGCGCGCGCCGTTGCCGCCCTCGGTCTGCTGGCCGACCGCGTCGCCGCGGTCGAGTCGGCCCTCGTCCGCGCCACCTCCGCGCGCTCCGCGCCGCGGTGATACGGCCGACGGGCACGCCGCTGCGATCGGATAACGAGACGGCCGGGGTGTCCGTTGCCCGTGGGGCCGTTGCTTAGGGTGAAGCTCCGAGCGTAGGACCGCGACGGAAGCGGTTGCGTAGACGTGACGTCGCAAGGGAGCGCCATGGCAGAGGGACGCGAGCCGCGTACCTACATCGTGCTGGCACTGCTGCCCTTCCTGGTGATGGCGCTGGTGGCCGGCGTCGATCTGCTGGCGGGGCCCGAGGTGGGGTTCCTGCCGCTGGTCTCCCTCGGCCCCGCCTTCGCCGGACTGGTCGGCACCTGGCGGCGCACCGTCGTGGTCGGCGCGCTGGCGATGGTGCTCTGCGGTGGGCTGGGGCTCTACGACGACCTCCTCATGACGCGGCGCGGCTACACGGCTCTGGCGTCCGTCGCCGGGGTCACCGTCGCCGGTGTGGTGGCCGCCATCATGCGGGGGCGGCGCGAGGAGGAACTGGCCAGCGTCCGGTCCATCGCGGAGGTCGCCCAACGGGTCCTGCTGCGGCCGGTGCCGCGCAGCGCGGGCCCGCTGCGGGTGGCCGTCTCCTACACCTCCGCCGTGGCCGAGGCACGCATCGGCGGCGACCTGTACGAGGTTGCCGCGGGGCCGGACCGGATACGGCTGATCGTCGGTGATGTGCAGGGCAAGGGGCTGACGGCGGTGGAGACCGCCTCCGTGGTCCTGGGCACCTTCCGGGAGGCCGCCTACGAGGAGCCGGATCTCGCCGCGCTGGGGGCCCGGCTGGAGCGCAGCGTGGCGCGCGAGCTGGAGGACGAGAGATTCGTGACGGCCATCGTCGCGGAGGTGCGGCCCAAGGAACGCACCGTCGTCTTCCTCAACCACGGCCACCCGCCGCCGATGCTCGTACGCCGCGACGGCACCGTCGATTTCCCCCGGCCGGACACCTACGCCCTGCCGCTCGGTCTGGCCGCGCACGGTGGGGAGCCGCCCGGCCTGTTCAGCGCCGGGTTCGTCCCGGGCGACCAGCTCCTCCTCTACACCGACGGGGTGACCGAGGCCCGGAACGGCGCGGGGGACTTCTACCCGCTCAAGGACAAGGGGTGGCTGCTGCGCTCCGGTGACGCCCAGGCGGCGCTGGACACGCTGCGCCAGGACGTGGACCGCTACACGGGAGGCGTCCAGGACGACGACGCGGCGATGCTCCTGGTGCGCTACCGCCCCGGGCGCGGCCCGGGGCGTGACTGAGGCCACGGGGCCGAAGAACGCAGAAGAACGCAGAAGAACGCCGAAGAAGCAGGAAGCGGTAAAAAGGGGACATGGCCGAGCGCGGAGACCCGCTGCAGGGTTTGGACGACGTGGACGCGGTCACGCGCGCCGTGCTGACCGCTTCCCGGGTGCTGGTGGCGGTGTCGGCCAGTTCGTTGGCCGAGGTCGAGGACCGGGTGACGCTGCCGCAGTTCCGGATGCTGGTGGCCCTCTCCTCGCGCGGTGCCACCAAGCTCGTCGCGCTGGCCGACCTGCTGCGGGTGGCGCCCTCGACCGCCATGCGGATGGCGGACAGGCTGATCACGGCCGGGCTCGTGGACCGGCAGACCAACCCGCACAACCGCCGGGAGACCCTGCTGACCCTCACCGACGAGGGGCGGCGCACCGTCGGGACCGTCACCTCGCGCCGCCGCCGGGAACTGGCCGCCGTCGTGGAGCGGCTCGCCCCCGGCCAACGCGCCGCCCTCGTCGAGGCGTTGACGGCGTTCAACGAGGCGGGCGGCGAGCCGGCGGTGCCGCCCACGGACATCGACGTCCCGTATCCGCTCGGCTGGGCCGACCTGGCGCAGCCGGCCCCGTCCACCGGGCCCACCCCATCGGCGCCGGCCTCCCCGCGCACGCCCTCGGAACCGCACTGACGCCATCGGGGGCGGCGCCGGGCGGCACCGCCGTCACACCAGTGCCGACTCCTGGGCCGGAGCCGGGGCGGTACGGGTGTGCAGGGCCCGCAGCGCGCTGCGGTGGCTCAGCCAGCCGACCGGCGCGCCCTTGTCCGCGTCCAGTACCGGCATCCCGCTGTCCACCGAGTCCGCCAGCGTGTGCAGCGCCGTGGCCAGTGGCTCGTCGGGCCTGACGGCGGGGGGCCGCCGGGCCAGGTCGCCGACCGTGGCGGGGGCGCCCTCCGGCTGTTCGGTCAGCGCCTCGGCCACCGCCCGCGTGGTGACGACCCCCGCGTACCGGCCGGCGGGGTCCAGTACCGGGAGCGCCCCGTTCCCGGACAGGCTCAGCACGTCGGCGGCCTCGGTGAGCGGGGTCGTGGTGGTCAGCGGCTCGGGCAGCGGTTCCATCACGGCGCCGACCGACTGGCCGCCCAGCGGCGCTCCCTGCGCCGGGCCGTCCAGATCGATACCGCGGCGCCGCAGCTTGAGGGTGTAGATCGTGTCCCGGGACAGCAGTCGCCCGGTCGCGGTGGCCAGCGCGATCGCCAGCATCATGGACAGGATGATCGAGTACTCGCCGGTCAGCTCGAAGAGGATGACCACGGCCGTGATCGGCGCCCGGGAGGCCCCGGCGAAGACGGCGCCCATGCCCACCAGCGCGTAGGCGCCGACGGCGCCCGCCGTGCCCGGCAGCAGCCGGTGCAGCACCGCGCCGTAGGCGGCGCCCAGCATCGCGCCCATGAACAGGCTCGGTGCGAACACACCGCCGGAGCCGCCGATGCCGATGGTCACGCTGGTCGCCAGGATCTTGCCCACCAGCAGCACCAGCAGGAAGCCGATCGCGTACTCGCCCTCGGTGGCGTTCTCCAGCACCGGGTAGCCCACCCCGTACATCTGCGGCAGGGCGAGCAGCAGCAGGCCCAGCACCAGCCCGCCCGCCGCGGGCCGCAGCCACTCGGGCCCGCGCCAGGCCCAGTCGCAGGCGTCCTCGATCGCGTACAGGACGCGCGAGAATCCCACTCCCACGGCCCCGGCCAACACTCCGAGCAGGGCGAAGAGTCCGTACTGGCCCAGGTGGTCGACGTGGAAGGGCGGCAGTTCCAAGAAGGCCACGTCTCCGAAGGCGGCCCGGCCGATCACGCTCGCGGTGACGCTGGAGAGCACCGCGGCGCCGAACGCCTCGGCGCTGAACGTCATCAAGATCAGCTCCATGGCGAAGAACACCCCGGCCAGCGGTGCGTTGAAGGTCGCCGCGATGCCGCCTGCCGCGCCGCACGCCACCAGCAGCCGCATCCGCCCCTCGCCGGCCCGCACCAGGCGGCCCAGCGTCGCGCCGAGGGCCGAGCCGACCTGCACGATCGGCCCCTCCCGGCCCACCGAGCCGCCGGAGCCGATGGTCAGCGCGGAGGCGAGCGTCTTGACGACGGCGACCTTCGGGCTGATGCGCCCGCCGCGCTGTGCCACCGCGAGCATCACCTCCGGTACGCCGTGCCCGCGCGCCTCCCTGGCGAAGCGCTGCACCAGCGGTCCGTACAGCAGCCCGCCCACGACCGGGGCCAGCACCACGAAGAAGGGGCCCAGCCAGGTCAGATGGGGATGGGCCGAGCCGGGGTCGGCGGCGTAGTCGTCATGGCCGGACAGGAGCCGGGTGAACTGCTGGATGCACCAGCGGAACACGATCGAACCGACACCGGCTCCCGCGCCGGTGAGGACGGCCAGCAGCAGCAGTCCCCATGGCGCGGAGCGCATCCGTGCCCTCGTACTCCTGTTGCCACCTGTCCGTGCACCGACCATTCCTGCTCCTTTCTTACTTTTGCATTATGCAAAGCTTGTCAAGTACACGGACGGTGCGCGGGGCGGTGATGTCCGGACGGGACGGTTCGGCTTGCCGTGAGGGAGGTACATGGTTGTCAGGCACGTACTTGCCAATCTGGAAAGTTCATGCCTACTCTGAAAACAGATGAGCGACCGACTGCACGGGAGGCAGATCATGGAGGCAGCGGAGGCACGCTCCGCGCTCGCGCGGCGGGACGCGGTGCAGCGGACCGGACGCCGGGCGCACGCCGACTGGTACGCGCGGTATCTGCTGGGGTTCCTCGGCTACACCGTGCTGCTGCTCGGCGCCGCCGCGGTGGCCGGTACCGAGCCCGCGGTGGCCGTCGCGCTCAACGCCGCCGGCGCGGTGGTCGGTGTGGCGGCGATGGGATACGCGGGCACCCGCCCCGTCGTCACCCGCGACTTCCGCCGCTTCCATCTCGTCTTCAGCCTGGGCTGGACGGGGCTGTACGTGGCGGCCGTCGTCATCGGCTCGGTCTGGAGCGGGGGCGCACCGCTGCTGTGGTGGCCGGCTTCGCTGGCCGTGCTCGCCGGGTGGACCCTGGGGGCGGCGTTGCTGGTGCGCAGGGCGGGAGCGCGGTGAAAGGCGCACGGCACCCCCGGCACCGGCTGGAGCCGCTGCTCCAGTCCCCGGTGCGGTTCTCGGTGATGGCGGCGCTGGCTTCGGCCGAGCGGCTGGAGTTCCGGTTCGTCCGGGACGCGGTCGAGATCAACGACTCGGCCCTCTCCAAGCAGTCGGCGGCACTGGAGGAGGCGGGGCTGGTCGAGGTCGAGAAGGGCTATCTCGGCAAGCGGCCCCGCACCTGGCTGAAGGCCACCCCGAAGGGCCGTGAGGTCTTCCAGGAACACTGCGCCGGTCTGCAGGCGATCGCCCGGGGCCTGGCGGCCGACCCGCCGGCGGAATCCCTCGACCGGCCGACGGGCGGAGAGGGCTGAGTCCCTGTCAGGTACCGCCGCCGGGCACGGGGGTAGAAGAACGGAAGGCGGGGAGCGATGCTTCGCCCATCGCTCCCCGCCTTCGTATTGCCTGCGCGTCTTTTGTGTTTTCTTGCGCGAATATCCCCGTCAATGCATGGTGAATTACGCGGTGCGGCGCACCGTATGTACTTCGCGCAGCGGCGCCGACCGGTTTTCCCGGCGTCGCCTGGAACGTGAGGGTATTGCTTCGCAGTGGCAGAGCAGATCCATCCGCGAGAGAATGTCGTGCGCCACCGGAACCATGCGCCTACCCGCCTCGGTCAGGTTCATGCCTCCGGGTGTGCGCCGGAACAGAGGCTGGCGGGTGTGGACTTCGAGCTGGCGGATCTGGTCGCTGATGCTGGCGGCCGAGTAGCCCAATTCGGTGGCGGTCCTGGTCACACTGCCCGTCCGCGCGCAGGTCACGAACGCGCGAAGCATCCGATCGTTCACTGAGTCTCCCCGTGTGGCAAATCATGCAAACTCGGTGTGTAGCGGACACAAGGGCGCCCACCTGTGGTGGTGTCCGGGCGTGGGAGGTCATCCCGCGGTATCCGCCTGGTCGGACGGCTTACTATTCCCCGTAAGTCCCGGGAGACACAAGCACACTGACGGGTAGCCGGTTCCCGCTACCGTCGAACTCCCCCCGTATGTCGCCGGGTTCCCGTATTCGGTCTCTCCGAACACCCCTTGCCGCGCGTTCCGCCCAGCGGCCAGCATTGCTCGCGATCACCGCCGACCAGTCGACCTGCCGCATAGCGCACAACGCCACGACGTATTGCGCGGGACGTGGGGATGCAGCGTCAAATGTTCACGATTCAAGAACGCCGCGAACAGCCGGATTCCGAGCCCGATCACGAGGCCGCCGAAGGTGGCGCCTCGCCTGCCCTCGCAGTCCGGGAACTCACCGTCCGCTATGGGGACTTCACCGCAGTGAACGATGTGGAGTTCACCGTCGGGCGCGGCGAGATCTACGGTCTGCTGGGCCGCAACGGCGCGGGCAAGACGAGCACCATCGCGGCGGTCACCGGATTGCTGCGGCCCGCCGCCGGCCGGATCGACGTCCTCGGCAGACCGGTCGGGCCCGGCCGCCACAGCTCCGCCCGGCTGGGCGGCGCGCTGGCCCTGCAGCCGCAGAAGACCAGTCTCTTCCCCCGTCTCCAGGTCGACGAGACGCTCCACATGTGGGCGTCGCTCTATCCCGACCCCCGCCCGGTGCCCGAGCTCATCGAGGAGCTGGGCCTGGCCGACCAGGCCCGCACCAGGGCCGCCAAGCTCTCCGGCGGCCAACAGCAACGGCTGCTGCTCGCCACCGCGTTGGTCGGCAACACCCCGCTCGTCGTCCTCGACGAGCCGACCACGGGGCTCGACCCGCATGCCCGCCGCGACGCCTGGGCCGTCATCAACCGGGCCCGCGCGGGCGGCACCACCTTCCTGCTGAGCACCCACGCCATGGAGGAGGCCGAGGAGATGTGCGACCGGCTGGCCATCCTCCACGACGGCCGGCTGCGCACCTCGGGGACACCGGCACAGATCGTGCGGAGCCTCACCCACGGCAGCACCGTCACCGTCCGCTCGGCCCAGGAGGACCTGCTCGCCGCCGCCCGCGAGGAGTTCGGCGCCGACGCGGTGACGGCGCAGACCCAGGGCACCACGCGGTCGAGCAACGGCGGCGGCGTCCCGCGGTTCTCCGTGGCGACCGAGCCGCCCGAGCGCGCCGTCGCCTGGTTCGAGGAACGCGCGCCCGCAGCCGACGTACGGATTCATCGCCCGACGCTGGAGGACGCGTTCTTGGCCGCGACCGGCACCGGGGCGCCCGGCCCGGACGAGGGGAGCGAGCAGTGAGCACCGTCCCGACGAGCCGCAGCCGCCCCGACACCACCGCCCGCACCCCCGTCCCCGCTTCCCCGGCCCCGCCCGCCGCCGCGCCGCCGCCGGGGCAGTTCAAGGCGCTGGCCAAGGGCATGACCAAGGAGCTGGTGCGCGACCCGATGGCGCTGTTCTTCAGCGTCGTCTTCCCGGTGCTGCTCGCCGGGCTCTTCGTCGCCATCATGCAGCTCACCTGGGCCGGCGGCCCGTACAAGATCGCGGTGGTGGGCAGCGGTACCCAGGCCGCCCAGCTGCGCGACGCGCTCGGTGACGGCTCGAAGGTCGCCGCCGTCGACTCCCCGCGCGACGCCCGGGAGGGTACGGACGCGGTGATCGCGCCGTCCGCCGACGGCGACAGCCTGCGGCTGGTCACCGACCCCGAAAGCCCCTCGGTCGTCTCCGCGGTGCGCGACGTGCTGCCGCAGACCGGCTGGGAGGGCCGGCACCTCGACGCCGTGGGGACCGACGGCAGTCCGCCGTTCGAACCGATGCCGTTCGTACTGCCCGGTGTGCTCGTCTTCGCCCTGATGTCGCTCGCCCTGAGCGCCACCGCGGGCACCCTGGTGTCGCTGCGCGCCAACGGCACCCTGCGGCTGCTGCGCACCACACCGGCCAGGCCGCAGGCCATCCTCACCTCGCTGCTGCCCGCACGCGGCGCGCTCGGTCTGGCGCTGCTGGCCGTCGCCGGGGCGATCGCCACGGTGCTGGGGCTGCTGACGCCGCTGTCCGGGCTGACCATGCTGCTGACGACGGTGCTCGGAATGTGGCTGCTGATGTCCGTGGGTTTCCTGCTCGGCGGCACCCTGCGCTCGCCCGAGCTGACCAACGCCATCTCTGGACTGCTCACCCCCCTGCTGCTGATGGGTTCCGGCGTGCTGTTCCCGCTGGAGCTGATGCCGGACGGGCTCGCGGACGTCCTGTCCTGGAACCCCGTCGCGCTGCTGGGTGACGCGCTGAGGCACGACGTCACCGGTGGCGTCACCCGGCACGCGCAGTGGCTCGACTGGCTGCTGATCGCCGCCACCGCCGCGCTGTTGACCGTCGTGGCCGTCCGCGCCTTCCGCTGGGACACGGAGAAGAAGAGCTGATGAATCCGAATGCGACCACCACGCTTCCCGGGCCCCGGGAAGCGGCCGACGCCACCGCCGCGGCCACACCCGAAGCTGCCACGCCCGCCGCTGCCGCATCTGACGCGGCCGCATCCGACGCGTCCGCGCCCGACGCGGCGCCGCCCGCCTCGCTGCGCCGGATGGGCGATCTCGTCTCGCCGTACGGCCTCGTCAGCGGCGCCGCACGGCTTCCCGGCAGCCCCGGCGACCCCGACTTTCCCATCTTCACCGCCTCGCTCGGCGATCCGGGACATGTGCTGACCGGGCACGAGGACTGGGACCTGGGGGCCGAGCACGGCAACTTCGACGGCGCCGGCGGCGATCTGTCACCCGAGCGGGCCGCGCTGCTGGCGGTCGCCGAGTCGCTGGAGCGCTACTCCTCCTGCGCCCGGGACGCGGGCCGCACCCGCTGGGCGACGGCCGCCGAACTGGGCGACGAGGCGGTGCCGCTGGACGCCTGGCCCAAACTGTCGGCCGCCGAACTCGCGGCGGGCGGACACGGGCTGGTGGGCCCCGACCCGGACGCGCCCCTGCGGTGGGTGCGCGGCTGGTCGTTCACCCGGCGGCGGCCGGTCTGGGTGCCCGCGGTCCATGTGTGGCTGAAGAATCCGCCCGAGGCGCTGGGCGAGCGGATCAGCCACCCCGTCTCCACCGGCTGCGCCGTCCACACCGATGTGACATCCGCGGTCGTCAACGGGCTGCTGGAGGTCGTCGAACGCGACTCCATCGCCCTGACCTGGCTGCAGCGGCTACGGCTGCCCCGGCTGACCGTCGAGACCGACGCTCTGACGCCCACCCAGCGCCGGTTCGTGGAACGTGCCGCCAACCCGCATGTGCGCACCCGGTTCTACGACGCCACCACCGATCTGGGCATCCCGGTGATCTACGGCGTGCAGCTCGCGGACCACGATCCCCAACTGGCCCAGGTCGTCGCCGCCACCTGCGAGCCCGACCCCGGCGACGCCATCGCCAAGCTCCACCGCGAAGCCGCGTCCCTGCGGATCGCACTGCGGCACCACATCACCAACTCGGCGGGCCGGACGCGATCGGCCGCCGAGCCGGGCGAGGGCGGGGAGCAACTGGTCGATGTCGTCGGCGGTGCTGCGCAGGCCGGGCCCCTGGCGGCCCGCGACCGCTTCGCGTTCCTGCTGGAGGGCGAGCGGGAGGAACGGCCGCTGTCCGCGCTGCCCCGCCCCGCCGCCGCCGACCCGCGCACCGTCCTGGACTGGCTGCTGGAGCGACTGCACGCCCGGGGCTGCGAGGTCGTCGCGGTCGACCTGACCACCGACGAGGCCCGCCAGGTGGGGGCCACCGTCGTCCGGGTGACGGTGCCTCAGCTGATGCCCCTCTCCTTCGTGCACCGGGCCCGCTATCTGGGCCATCCGCGGCTGTACGAGGCACCGCGCGCCATGGGCCACCCGGTGCTGGACGAGGACGAGATCACCCAGCTCCCACAGCCGTTCGCCTGACCCCGCCGTCCCCCTCACCGGCGCGCACGCGCCGTACGCGCCACCGGCGCACCGCCACCACACCACCGGGCAGGAGAAGCGATGCACACCGGAACGACCGGTCCCCGCAGACCGCTGTTTCTCGCGGCGGGGTCCTTCGGGCACGCCGTCACCGAGCGGCTGGCCAAGGCGTACGCCGGCGCCGTCGTCATGGGCGTCGACGAGGGCAGCCACCCCAGCTTCTGGCCGGTCGGCGACCTGCTGGTGCTGGTCACCGACCACCCCAGGCAGACGCTGGCCGAGGCAGTGGAGTCCTCGGCCTACGCCTGGGGCGTGCCCTGGTTCCCGATCGAGCTGGAGCCCACCGAGCTGCGCTGCGGCCCGGCGGTACGGCCCGGCGACGGCGCCTGCCACCGCTGCTTCATCCGGCGCCGCGCCCAGCACGACCGCTCGCCCGTCCCGCGCGCGGCCGGCACCGATCCGACGCGGGTCACCGGCTACGCACCGCACCACGTCGGCATGGCCGTCGCGCTGGCCCGCGCCGCCGTGCACGATCTCTTCGACGGGCAGCGCGACCGGGACCAGGAGCGCGACGAGGTGGAGCACCCCGCACGGGTGCGTTCGGTCAACCTCGCCGACGGCAGGACGGCCCGCAACCACGTCGTCGCCGTCGACCAGTGCCCCCGCTGCCGCCCCGCACGTGACGGCGGGGACACCTCGTGGCGGACCTTCGAGCGGCTGACGGCCGCCGCACCGGTGGGGAGCTGAGACATATGCCGAACGGGGACGTACTGACTGCCGAGCAGACCGGAGCGGCCGCGCTGCGCGACCCCCAGTTGTCCGTACCGGCGCTGCCCCGGCTGCGCCGCGGCCTGGCGGTCCAGCCGGTCAGCGAGGGCCTGGTCGTCGAAGGGCTGCCCGCGCCGCAGGTGTTCCGCGGCAAGGCCGCCACCGCGCTGCTGCCCCGGCTGCTGCCGCTGCTGGACGGCACCAAGGACTGCGCGGCGCTCGCCGAGGAGCTGGGCATCGCGCCGCGCGCCGTCTTCAAGGCCCTCTCGCTGCTGTGGATGTGCGGCGTCATCGAGGACACCCCGTCGGCCGGGAGCGAGCAGTCCGCCGCCGGGGACGCGCTCGCCGCCGAACTCGCCGACCACCTCTCCCGGATGGGCGACTCCACCGGGGCCAACAGCTGCTGGGAGCAGGGCGCGCTGCGGCTCACCACGGCCCGGGTGGCTCTCTTCGGCACCGGGCCGACGGCCACCGCGCTGGCCGAGGAGCTGGGGCCGTCCGCGCCGGTGGTCCGGGTGACCGGCACCGACGGCGTACCGCCCGAGGGCACCACGCTGGCCGTTGCCGCCGAGCTGCCGGCGGCCGAGCTGTCCGCCGTCGCCGCCGCCTGCCGGGAGCGGAACCTGCCACTGGTGCGGGTGGCCGTCTTCGCAGGCCGGGCCCGGCTGGGGCCGTTCGTCCACCCGGACTGCACCCCGTGCCTGGACTGCCTGCTGGCCGAGGAGGCGGACACCGAGGACGACCCCGGAACGCCGGAGGCCGACGAGGAGGCGGCCGCGCTCACCGCGGCCCTGGCCGCGCACGACCTGTTCGGTTTCCTCTCGCGCTCCGTCCCCTCGCCGTACCCCAACCAGTGGCGCACCGTCGCGCTGGACGATCTCAAGCAGCGACGGCACAGCGGCGCCACCCGCCCCGGCTGCCCCACCTGTTCCGCTGCCCGGCCCGCGGACCCGGCGCCGGAGGCGACCGCGGTCACCGAAGACCCCCGCCCCGCCCCGCTGGCCGCGCGCTACGAGGCGTTCATCGGTTTCCCGCCGCACGAGTACATGGACCCCAAGGGCCACCAGCAGCACTACAAACCCTCCAACCTGGCCCTCCAGCGCCAGGAGAAGACCTGGCCGGTCTGCCCCCGGGTCGAGCTGCCGGACCCGGACACCGCACGCCTGGCCGGCCGGGCGTACGGACCCGAGGAAGCCGGCCCGGACGCGGCCGCCGACGTCGATGCGCAGACCCTCTCGCTGGTCCTGGCCACCACCGCGGGCATCCGCGTGGGCGACCCGGACTTCCTGCGCCGCTGGACACCCAGCGGCGGCAACATCGGCTCCGTCCTCGCGCACCTGGCCGTACGCGACGCGGCGGGGCTGGAGCCCGGCCTCTACGGCTACGTACCCGGCGAGCACCGGCTGGCCCTGCTGGCGCCCGGCACCGCCGCCCTCGCCGGAGTGCCCGGGAGCGGCCCGGCCACGCTGGTGCTGACCGGCAACCTCGGCAAGGTCGCCAAGAAGTACCACTCCTTCGCCCTGCGGGTGACGCTGCTGGACGCCGGCTGCGCGCAGGCCACCCTGCGCCGCGTCTGCCGCACCCTCGGCCTGCCCCGCACCCCGGTGCGGCGCTGGGACGAGCGGGCGGTCACCGGGGCGCTCGGTGTCGACCCGCGCGTCGAGCCCGTCACCGCCGTCACCGACCTCGGGAGGCCGCTGTGATCGCCCCGGACGACCTCGCCCTCCAACTCGTCGACTCCTTCGCGGACGCGCCCGCGCAGCCGCGCACGGAGGCCGCGCCGTTGCGCGCGGCCCCGCCCGCGCCGCTGGGTCCCGACGTACCGGTGGGCACCGGCCGGGACCAGGACACCGGCGCCGGCCGGCTCGACCTGCTCGCCACCCTCCGGGCCCGCCGCGCCAACCGCGTCTGGTCGCCCGAACCGCTGGCCGCGCTGCTGCTCGCCGACATCATCGCCGAGGGAGTAGAGACGGACGCGGAGGAGTGGCCGGACGAACAGCCGTACACCCCGCTGGAGATCACCGTCGTCGCCTTCCGGGTGGCCGGCCTGGCGCCCGCCGTGCACCGCTTCGACGGGCTCGCCCGCACCGCGCGCCCGGTGATGGAGCTGCCGCCGCCCGAGCGGCGCCACACCCTCACCCTGCAGGCCGAGTTCGCGGACGCGCCGGTGATCGTCTCCGTCGCCGTGGACCTGCGGACGGCCGAGGCGCGCGACGGCGGCCACGGCTACCGGACGCTGCTGACCCGTGCCGGCGCGGCCGTCCACACCATGTGGCTGGCCGGGGTCTCGCACGGGCTGACCGGTTCGGCCTTCGCCGGGTTCATCCCCGCCTCCGTCCGTACGCCGCTGCGCTCCGACGGCACCAGCAGGCAGCAGGTGTTCGCCCTCGCACTCGGCCACCCGCCCGCGGCCCCGCCGGGCGGCGGACCCGCCGCCCCCTGATCGTCCGACGGCGCGCCCCGGGCCGGCCACGACCCCCGGCACGCGCCGTCGGATGCGCCCCATCCACATCGAGCGACGAAAGGAAGTGATCCCGTGGAAGACGTCATCGACCTGTACGCCGTGGCCGAGGACGAGCTGGCACTGGAGGAGCTGCCCGAGGGCAACGCCCTGGCGAGCTTCTCCACCTCCACCAGCGCCAGCACCGCCTCCTGCCCGGCGACCAGCGCGTCCAGCGCCTCCAGCGTCTCCAGCTACGGCTGAGCGGCGCCCAGCACAGGAACCGACAGTAAAGACCGACAGGAAGAGGTACCTCCATGGAGCCCATGGACCACCTGGAACTCGACCTCTACATCGAGGATCAGGACCTCGCCGTGGAGGAGCTGCCGGACGGCAACGCACCGGGCGGCTGCTTCGCCTGCGCGGGTTCGGCCTCCACGGCGTCCTGCCCCGGCTCGTCGGCGGCGACCGTCGGCAGCGCCTCCTGCATCGGCTGACAGCCGGTACCCGGCACGGCCACCACTTCGGCACCCGACTCGCAGAAGGGAGATGAGACATGCACAACAGCGACGACCTCGATCTGTTCGTCGAAGCGTTCGACGACGACCTGGCGGTCGAGGAGCTGAGCGAGGGCACCGCGCTGAGCACCTGGGGCAGCGCCACCACGGCAGGCTCCGCCTCCTGCCCGTGGAGCACGGCCTCGTCCTCGTCGTCCGCCTCCAGCTTCGGCTGACCGGCGCGAGGACATCCACCCTTACCGACGACGAAGGAGGGAGGTGACACGCATGGACACCAACAGCGTCGACCTCGAACTGTGGGCCGAGGACCTGGAGATGGAGGCACTGCCCGAGTCGGACAGCCCCTTCACCACCTTCGGCTGTGCCGCGACCGCGGGCTGCGGCAGCTGCCCCGCCGCCTGCCTGGGCACGGCGGGCTGCTTCTCCTCCAACGGCAACTGAGCGACGGAACGCACCGTTCCACACAGCTCGACAGCGGCCTGGTGACACGCGAGCACCGGACCGCGCCGTGAGGTGAGACCCCGGTTCCGGAGCGGGCGAAGCGCCCCGGAACCGGGTGCTCGCGGACGCGACCCGCGAGCACGCTCAGGCTACGACGCGGCCCGCGCGCCGAACCGCCACCAGGTGCACCAGGGAGTTGTGCATGGAGACCCTCACCCGACCGAAGCTCCGCGAGGGCCTGGAAGTCATCCGCGGGATGGACGACCACCCGCTGCTGTACGACGCGTCCTCCGGTATCTACCACCGGCTCAGCCGGTCGGCCGCCGGCCTCGTCCAGCGGCTCGACGGCTCCCGGTCGCTCGACGACATCGCCGGACTGATGGCGGCGCGCGGCACCAAGACCCCCGAGGCGGCCCGCACCGAGCTGGACCGCTTCGTCAAGAACCTGTACGACAGCGGCCTGCTGGACGGCTCGCCCACCCCGCAACGGGCCCGGGACGCGGGGCGGCGCGGCAGACGCAACCAGATGATGCCGCGCTTCGTCGTCAGCCGCACACTGCTGCCCCGGCTGCTGGAACCGCTCGCGGCAGTGCTGCGCAAGATGCCCGGCGGCGCGCTGGCGGGCGGCCATATCGCGGGCGGCGTGGTGGGTACCGTCCTCGCCGTGTGGGCGCTGCTGGCCGGGCCCTCCGCCGACCCGAAGCTCGCACACTGGACGACGCTGCTGGCGCTGGTGCTCTTCCTCGGACAGATCGTGCTGCACGAGGCGGCGCACGCGATGGTCGCGCAGTTTCTGAAGGTGCCCGTGCGGGGCTTCGGGTTCGCGCTGCTCTTCTACTTCATGCCGCTGGCCTACGTCGACCGCACCGACGCCTACCGACTGCGCTCCCGGGCCAGCAGAGTCGTCCTGGCGCTGGCCGGGCCGGTCAACGACGGCTGGGTCGCCGGACTCACCGCGCTGGTCGCCACCACGGCGGACGGCACCGTGGCGACCGTGGCCGCGACGATGCTGGTCTTCCAGCTCCTGAGCGTCATCACCAACCTCAACCCGCTGCTGCCCAGCGACGGTTACGCCGCGCTGGAGGCCGGCATGGGCACCGTCGACGCCCGCGGCCGCGCCTTCGGCCTGCTCAAACACACACTGCTGCACCGCCCGCTGCCCTCCCACCTGGCGGCCCTGACACCCGCCGCACGCAGGCTGCACCTGGCCTACGGGGCACTGTGCACGCTGTATGTGCTGGTGCTGGCGTATGTGGCGGTGGTGGGCACGGTCTTCTCCTACGGCAGCGTCCAGGGGATGTGGGGCCGGTGACCTCCCCTTCCGCCGACCGCCTCCGGGCACGGTCGGGCGTTCCCGAGCTGACCCGTGTCGCCGGGCTGCCCGCCGCCTGCTGCCCGCTTCCCGGTGCCCGTACAGCCGAACTCCTGGACCGGCACGCCGAGCTGAGCGGTGCGCTCGAGGAGCTTCGGCCCCAGGTGGAGGACGTCCTCTACGCCCTGGTGCCGCTGCTGGACGACGCGCGCGAGCTGCGCCGCGCCGTCCTGGCCGCGCGCCGCGCCGCACACCGCGCCGCCCCGCCGGGCTGGGACGAGCAGACCGGGGCGCGGGTGGGGGAGTACGCCGACGAGGAGGCGCGCGCCACCCTGCGCCGCTGGCAGGAGCTGACCGCCGCCGCGCAGGCAGTGGCCGCGGAGTTGGACAAGGAGGTCGCACGGGACCGCGCGGCGGCCGAGGAGACCCTGACCGCCGCGCTGGAAGACCCCGGCTTCGCCCACTCCCTGGCGCTGGCCACCCCCGACTGGGTGCGCTACGGCAGCGCCCGCAGGGGCCGCAAACGGCAGCGCGCGATGCGGACGCTGTACTCCTACACCGTCCGCGCCGCCGCCAAGACCAGCCCCTTCGCCCGGTTGACGACGGTCGGCGCACCGGGCCGGGACCACGACGGCGAGGCGGTGCAGCAGGTGTCGGCCACCGTCGCCTTCACCGCCCTCCACGCCCTGGCACGCTCCCCGCACACGGCGCCCCTGCTCCGCTACCGTCCGGCAGCCGTCCGCCAGGCGGCCGTCCGCCCGGCCGGACCCGGCGAGGAGGCGGCGGAAGAGGACGTGCGCGAGCTGATGCTCCACCCCGAGTACGTCGCCACCGGCAGCGTCACCTGGCGCATCGACCACGTGGGAGAGGCGGGACCGGCGGCGCACTGGGCCCGCCGGCTGGCCGACGGCTGCGACGAGGACGACGGCACGCTCTGCCACGAGGCGGCGCTGCGCGCGCTCGGCGGCACGGACCCCTTCCGCCGCTTCCTGCGGATGCTCGACAGCGGTGTACTGGCCCCGGTGGCTCCCTGGCGGCGCGGCGAGGACCCGGTGTCGGTCCTGCTGGGGCTGACGGCCGGCGCGGGGAGCGACGGCCCGGCCGTCGTGCGGCAGCTGCGCGAGCTGGCCGCCGGCCAGGCGCGCATGGCCCGGCCGGCGCGGGCCGGGGACGACGGGCCGCGGCGGCGGGCCCAAGCCGTCGCGCGCGTGCGCGAGCTGGCGCGGGACTGGGCGCGGGAGGCCGGCTGGGACCGGTTCGAGCCGACCGAGGTCTGGTACGAGGACGCGGTCACCGATCTGCGGCTGCCGCCCGTGCTGGAGGACGAGGACACCGCGGCCGACCTGCGCCGCCTGGGGGCCGAGATCCGCCCGCGGCTGTTCCGTTCGCACCTGTACGACGAACTGGTGCGCCGGTTCGTCGCCACCTACGGCAAGGGCGGCAGCTGCACCGATGTGCTCGGTTTCGCCATGCGCTGCGGGGCCGAGACCGACCGCGACCCGGAACTGGAGCGCGCCGCGCAGCTCGACCTCGCCGCACGGGAGGACCCGGGGGAGCGGGCCTGGCTCCCGGTGGGCCCGAGCAGTGCGCCTCCGGCGGCGGCGGTGCTCTTCCAGCGGATCGAAGGCGGACGGGGCGTGCGGGGCGAGGGCGGCCCCCGGATGGTCGTCAACCAGTTCAACCCCGGCACCGGCGGTCTGCTCACCCGCTTCAAGGGGCTGCTGGGCGACGCTTTCGCGGACGCGCTCCGTACCCATGTGCGCCGCTGCTGGCCGCACGCCGTGCACCACCACGAGATGGTGCTGTGGACCGAGTGCAGCACCGCGCAGGCCCAGTCCTCCGGGCTGCTGCCCCCGCTGACCCTCCCCGGGGAGCTCGACGCACCCGGCGCCCTCCCGCTGAGCGCCACCCGGCTGGTCCACGACCCGCGCCAGAACACCCTCACCCTGCTGGCCCCGGACGGGCAGCCGCTGGCCGCCGCCTACACCGGGCTGGTGCCCACACATCTGTTCCCCAAGTTCGCCCGGTTCCTCGCGGTGCTGGCCGATCCGTGGGTCAACGGCTCGCCGCTGTCGGACTACCGCATGCCCTTCCAACTGCCCCGCGAGCCCGAGCGGGTGGTCGCGCTGGACAGGAGGACGCTGGGCGGCGAGGGCCGGGTGGTGACACGGCGGGCCTCGTGGATCGTGCCCGTGGACCGGCTCCCGCTTCCCGCGGCCGGATCCGGCGGCGACGCGGAAGCCGTGGCGGCAGCCGACGCGTTCCGCCGTACACACGGCATGCCGCGTGAGGTGTTCGCCTATCTGCTGCCCGCGGCCGGGGGCGGGATGAGCCCGGACCACGACCGCAAGCCGCTGTGGATCCGGCTGGACTCGGCCGTCTCGCTGGACGTCCTGGCCCACTGGATCACCCCGAGCACCGGCCATGTACGCCTCGTCGAGGCGTTGCCCGCGCACGATCAGCACCCGCAGCGTGACCGCGACGGCGAACGGCGCGCCACCGAGCACGCCGTACTGCTGTACTGGGCCGGTACCGAGGCCGGCCCGTCCGGCACGGACCGAGAGGGGGAGCGGTGACCGCGACGCCTGCCCGCAGCGCGGCGGCTCGTCAGCAGGACGCCGAGGAGCCGTGGGACTGGTGGTACGTGAGGGCCTATCCCGGCGGCCCCGCCCGGATGGACGCGGCCGTGGTCGCGGCGCTGCCGTGGCTGGCCGGGCGGGCGGCCGAACTGGCGGCGCCCGCCTGGCACTTCCTGCGCTACTGGGACGCGACCGGCCACCATCTGCGGCTGCGCATCCGCTGCACACCCGAGCAGGCCGACACGCTGCACGCCCGTACGCCGGAGCTGCGCGCGCTGATGGCCGCCCTGCCCGAGCAGTCCCCCGAGCCGGACGGCGGCGGTCTGCTGCCCGCCGAACCCACCATGGCCCCTCGGCACCAGCCGACCGGGGTGAGCCCGGCCCCCTACGCGCCCGAACAGGCCAAATACGGCGGCGCGGCGGGCATCCGGTCGACCGAGGAGGTCTTCACCGACTGCTGCGCGATGCTGGCCGAGACGGAACTGGTGGCCCTCCCCGCCGGCTACGAACGTGCCGCGGCCGCCGTCGACCTCACCGGCATGCTGGTGGCCTCCTGCCTGGCACCGGGTGAGCGGGACGCCTTCTGGACGGCGCACCGGCGCCGCTGGCTGGCCCGGCTGCGGATGGTCCTCCCGGGCGACGAGGCACGGGACCGGCTGCGCACCCTGGCGCGGGAGGTGCGGCAGGCGCCGTGGCCGCGCGAGCCGGTACGCGGCAGGCTGGCGGCGCATGTCGCGGTGGTGGCGGGGTCCCTGGACCGCTGTGCGGCCTCGCACGTCCCCGTGCCCCGCGCCGAACTGCTGCTGCACCACCTCCATATGACCTTCAACCGGCTGGGCTTCCCACCGGCGGAGGAGGCGGCGCTGGTGCTGGCCGCCCGCGCGCTGACGGCGCGGGAGTGACCCGGCCCGACCGGCGCCGCCCGGTCCGGCACCCTTCGGCCGGGGCCGCGGCCGGGGCCGGGCGTGCGGGCCGCGGTCTTCAGGCGGCCTGTGCGGGCTGCGGCGTCCGGGCGGTGGGGGAGACGGTGGGCCGGGTGAGCTCGGCGCGCCCGAACAACAGCGCGTACCCGGGCGGGAGTCGGTCGATGATGCGGCTGATCAGATCCTCACCGGCGAGCCTGGCGACCAGCGCGAGGACGGTGCCGGTGTCCCAGCGGGTGGTGGCGGCGGTACCGCCGGTCCGGGAGGCGAGGTCCTTCACGAACTCCCAGCCGGTCAGCTGAGCGGACTCGGGGATCTGCGCGGTCAGGACGCGCGCTGCCTCCGTCGGGAGGACGGCGGCGAGGTCGACGCGTTCGTCGCCGGTCAGGCGCCGTCCGAGTGCGGAGAGGACGGCGTGTATGACGGCCTCGGCTCGTTCACGGGTGGGGTAGGCGCCGTCGTACCGCACGCGTTCGACCAGTTGGTCGTACGTCATGCCTTCCGTGACGGGGCCGGCCTGGGGCTTCATATGCGTCAGTGACACGTTTCGATCTCCGGTTGTGGTCGAGGGGCGGGCGCTCCTTGCCAGGACCGCTGCGGTCCTGGGGGCGCCCGCTCCGTGGGCTTTCTCCCGTACGGCGGAGGCGTGCGTTTCGAAGGACGGGACCGGGCGGCTCCCGTCCTCCACCCCTCCTGTGCCGCCCTGCGCCGTGCTGGCGCTGGTGTGCCGCCGCGCGGACTCAGCTGCTGATCTGCTTGCGGTCGGCCCCGTTGCCGACGGTGATCTTGCGGGCCTTGGCGCGTGCGCTGACGGGAATGCGGACGGTCAGTACGCCCGCCTCGTAGTCGGCCCTGATGTTGTCGGTGTCCAGCGTGTCGGCCAGCACGACCTGGCGGGAGAAGACGCCCAGCGGCCGCTCGGCGAGCTCCATGTGCACCTCGTCGCTCCCGGCGACGGGGCGGCGCTCCGCCTTGACGGTGAGCATGTTGCGTTCGACGTCGATGTCGATGGCGTCCGGGGAGACACCCGGCAGGTCGAGGGCGAGCACGTAGTCGTCGCCGTCCCGGTAGGCGTCCATCGGCATGGCGGACGGCCGGGACCAGGTGCCGCCCGTGCCCAGGAACTGCTGGGCGATCCGGTCGAGCTCGCGGAAGGGGTCGGTGCGCATCAACATTAGGAAACACCTCCGATGAGCTTGGGCAGTATCTGTGTCTGCCAATGCGCTGCACCTGTCACTCCTTGTACCATGTCAACGGAACGATGACAAGCGTGGTTGTCGCCCTATGGACGACATTGCGAGGGGGGATCCCCGTGCCCACACCTGAAGAACAGCCCCTGCCGCCCGCCCGGAGCCATCCGGCTCCCGCCTCCTTCCTCGCCGCCGCGGCGGCACTGAACCGGATCCAGGAGGCGGTCCGCAGCGCGCAGGTCCCGCCCGGTGACATCCCGCCTCCGGACGCCTCGCCCCCCAGCTGCGACCAGGCGCTGACCGCGCTGCTGGCGCTGCGCCAGGTGCGCGACCAACTCGCCGGCTGGGAGACGTCGCTGATCGAGACCGCCCGCACGGCAGGCGCCAGCTGGGCGGACCTGGCCGCCCCGCTCGGCGTCGCCTCCCGGCAGGCGGCCGAACGCCGCTATCTGCGCGGCCGGCCCGGCACCCCCGGTGCCACGGGCGAGCAGCGGGTGCGGGCCGCCCGCGACCGCCGCGCGGCCGACCGGACCGTCGCGGCCTGGGCCCGGCGCAACGCCTCCGACCTGCGCCAGCTCGCCGGTCAGATCACCGCGCTGCCCGACCTTCCCGCCGAGCCCCGAGCCGTGCTCGCCGGTGCGCTCGCCGACGACGACGCCGCCCGGCTCGTCGCCCCGCTGATAGGAGCACAGCAGCATCTGTCCGGCAGCCATCCGGAGCTCGCCGAGCGCGTCGACACGCTCGCCTGCCACACCGGGCGGCTGCGGCGCGGCGCCGGCGAGACGCGCGGCGCCGACGCCTGAGCGCGTACGGGCCCCACCCGGCGCGAACCAGGCAGGGCCCGGGGCGTGTTGTCCTCCGCTCCGAGCCCCCGGCCGCTGAGGGTGCCGGAAGGCGGGGCCGCAAAGATCTTCGACAGGGGCGACGCAAAAAAATCCGATCAACAGGTTTGACTCCCCGGCCGACGGTTAAACGGATCTGCAAGTGCTTGGGAGAACAGGCACATCGCGGGAGGCGACCGCTCAGGCCCCCGAGGTGTATCTCCTGAGCAGCTCTCTTCCCGCGAGTGTGACCACATCAGCGAGACGGGAGGAGTAGCCCGACATGTGCGCAGTCCGCTACCGCCCGCAGAACGCCCGCCACAGCCACGACGATGCTCCCGACACCGCGAAGGACTTCGAACGGCTGGCCGCGCTGCCGGAAGGACCCGAACGGGAGGAGCTGTCCAGCCGCCTCGTGGAGGCATGGCTGCCGATGGCCCACCGGCTGGCCGCCAAGTACCGCAACCGCGGTGAATCCCTCGAAGACCTGGAGCAGGTCGCGGCGCTCGGCCTCGTCAAGGCCGTCAACCGGTACGACCCGGCGCAGGGAACGCCCTTCGTGCCGTTCGCGATACCCACCATCACCGGTGAGATCCGCCGCCACTTCCGGGACCGCACCTGGGACGTGCACGTACCGCGCCGCGTCCAGGAGCTCCGCAACCGGGTGCGGACCGCCGTCCGGGAGCTGAACACCGGTCTGGACGACGGCCTTCCGTCCGTGGAGCGGATCGCCGAGCACACCGGCATGTCCGAGGAGGATGTGAGGTCCGGGCTGGAGGCCATGGACAGTTTCCGTTCCCTGTCCCTCGACGCCACGGGACCCGACTCCGACGACGGCTTCTCACTGGCCGACACCTTCGGCGAGTCGGAGCCGGAGTACGAGACGGTGGTCGCGCGGGAGGCGGTCAAGCCGTGCCTGCGCGAGCTGCCCGAGCGGCAGCGCCGCGTGCTGTACATGCGGTACTTCCGGGACATGACCCAGTCGCGGATCGGTCAGGAGCTGGGCATCTCCCAGATGCACGTCTCCCGGCTGCTGTCCAAGAGCTGTGAGCGGGTCCGCCAACAGGTCGAACACGACCGCCGCACCCAGCGCGTCCGCCGCACCGAGCGCAGCCACCGCGTCGAACGGGACCGTGCGGCCGAACCGGGCCGCCGACGCCCGGCGCGCTCCCACGCCGCCGCTGCCTGAGCCCGCGCCGTCAGGGCTCCACGTGTTGCCGGAGCAGGCCGATCCGGCTCCGCATTCGCTTTCGCGTCCGCGCTTTCCGAAAGGAGCACCAGCATGCTGCTCGCACACCCCGCTGTCCTCCGGAACCTGGTCGGCGAGTACGAGGCACTCGCCGTTCTGCACGCCGAGAACGGGTCGCCGCAGGTGCGGCAGCGGATGAACGACCTCGCCTACACACTGTGCGTGTCCACCGGCACCCGCGACATCGACGCCGCTCTCATCGCCGCTCGGCACCGTCTGCCCGGTGCCCGCCCGGAAGACGACTCCCTGCTTCAGCGGTCCGGTGGACCGGCGGCCGGGGAACCCGTCCGGCAGATGTCGGCCGCCTGATCCCGTCTTTCCCCACCACCGCGCGGACGGCATCTGCCGTCCGCGCGGTGGTCTGCTCAGGGCCCTGACCCGGTCCCCGGCACCGTCCCGGTGGCCTGTCTTCTCGGCGCCGTACCCGTGTTCTGGCTTCGCCCTGACCCGTCATGGCAAGCCAGAGCGAGCCAATTCCTCTTCATTGGCTCTGTCGCACCAGTCCAATCGGCACCACACTCTCTTGCACAGCGGCTCCTCGGGTGGGCCGCGTCGCCGGTGAGCAGACCAACGGACGTATTCGACGGGCAGGCAGGAGGGGCGAGCGGTGGAAGGAACAGACGGCGCCGGAGGGCGGAGGCGAACGACGCCGGGCGGGGAGGGCGACCACGGGGCACGGCCCGGCCGGCTGGTCGTCGGCGTGAGCGGGTCGCTCGCCAGTCTGGCGGCCCTGCAGGCCGCGGCGCGCGAGGCGCGCAACTGCGGTCGTCCACTGCTGGCGGTGCTGGCCTGGCAGCCGCCGGACGGCGAGGCCGGATACATGCTGCGGCCCGACCGGGTATGGGCCGAGAACTGGCGCCGGGAGGCCCGTGCGCGGCTGGACCGCGCCTTCGACGAGGCGTTCGGCGGTGACCCGCCCGGGGTCGCCGAGGTCGAACGGCGGCTGGTTCGCGACCGGACCTGGCGGGCCCTCGTCGCGACGGCGGACCGTCCCGACGACCGCCTGGTGATCGGGGTGCGCGCCACCCGCCGGGGCCTGTTCGGGCACGGCGGTACGACGCGCCGGGTCCTGGCGCGTGCCCGGTGCCCGGTCCTCACCGTCCCGGCTCCCCGCTTCCCGGCGCTCATGCGCACCCGGCTCCGCCATGCCAGCACGGCGGACTTCCTCCCCGAGGGGATGCGACTTCCCAAGGGGCCGGGCCAGGCGCCCGCCTGAGCGGCCGGGCGCCGGTCAGGCGGGTTGGGGGGCCCGTATCCCGGCCACCTGCCGCACGAGGGCGGCGCAGAAGGCCGGAAGGTCGTCGGGGCCGCGGCTGGTGATGAGGTTCCCGTCGATGACGACCTCCTCCTCGACGACCTCCGCGCCCGCGTTGCGCAGGTCGCTGCGGATACTGGGCCAGGAGGTGAGACGCCGGCCGCGCAGTACATCCGCCTCCGCCAGGGTCCAGGGGCCGTGGCAGATCGCCGCGACGGGTTTGTGCGCGCGCATGAACTCCCGGGCGAAGGCGACCGCGTCGGGATCGGTCCGCAACTGGTCGGGGTTCATGACGCCGCCCGGCAGCACCAGCGCGTCGTAGTCGTCGGCGGACGAGTCGGCGACCGTCCTGTCCACGGTGAACGTGCCTGCCGGATCGATGTCCATCTGGCGGGCGTTGATCTCCCCGGTGTGCAGCGAGATCACCTCTGTCCGCGCCCCCGCCCCGTGCAACGCGCCGCGCGGCTGCTCCAGCTCGACGCGTTCCACGCCGTCGGTGGCCAGCAGAGCCACCGTTTTGCCGTGCAGTTCGTCAGTCATGATGCGGCTCCCTTCGGCCGGGCCTCCGCTCTCGGCGCGTGGCGGGCGAGGCCTGACACGGCCCGGCCACACCTCCTCCGAACAGGGTCCCACTCCTGTAAATCATGTCAAATGGTACAAAAATCGTCGGCCGGGCCGTCAGCGCCCCGCGCGCTGAGAGGCGTCCCCCAGGCAGGCGCGCAGCGCACGGGCGAGGGGTTCGGGCGGCGGCGCGGCGGCGTGTGCGGCCGCACGGCTGCGGCCCTCCCGGCGCGCCCACTCCCACCAGTGCGCCAGCGCCTGGTCGTCCAGCCGCTCGGCGGGGACCACCGCCGGCCAGTCCAGCGCCCGCGCCTGCGCGCTCACCTTCGCGCCGCCCGCCACCGGATCGACGGCGATGGCCGGCACCCCCGCCCGCAGCGCCAGCACCAGACCGTGCAGCCGGTTGGTCAGCACCAGATCGACGCGGGCCAGCACGGCGTCCAACTGCTCCGGGGTGCCGCACAGCCGCCAGTCGCGGGAGTCCAGCCGCGTCTCCAGCTCCAGCAGCGCGCAGTCCCGCGCCCCCAGCCAGGAGGTGACGCGGCGCACCGTCTCCTCGTGCCGCCGCTGTCCCGCGTACTCGTGCTGCCCCGTGGTGAGCAGCGTCGCGACCACGGGCGGCAGCCCGTCGGCCGGAGGGCGGGTGCCCACCGACAGGTCGGGCGACGGCTCGCAGGAGGGCCCGTCCCGGGCGATCACCTCGTGGAATCCCGTCACCGCCGGTTCCGCGGGGTCGACGACGGAGACGCCCACGGCGACGCGGTGACAGTGCGCGAAGCGCTCGTGCAGCGCGGCGGTCTGCGGGCCGCTGCACGGTCCGCAGACGAAGAGCAGCAGATCGTACTCACCGGGCCGCACCGTCTCCAACGACAGCTCCCCGGGCCGGAACCCGGGGCTCCACGCCACGTCGTACTCCACCCCCGCCTCCCGTACGACCTCCTCGGCCCTCCGCAGCGCCAGCACGTCCCCCGCCGTGGCCTCCCCCTCGACAAAGCTGAACCACCCCGTCAGC
Source organism: Streptomyces sp. B15 (assembly GCF_018070605.1). Classification (NCBI taxonomy): domain Bacteria; kingdom Bacillati; phylum Actinomycetota; class Actinomycetes; order Kitasatosporales; family Streptomycetaceae; genus Streptomyces; species Streptomyces sp. B15. Next base: position 1,025 of record NZ_JAGPXJ010000005.1, on the reverse strand, counting down.
AAGGCCCTCCGATACCTCACGGACCCGCCCCCGAGGCGCCGGCCGCCAGCGGGGCCGCCGGGCGCGCTCCACTCGGCGCACCGCACGCGGGCAGGGCCGCGCAGGCGTCCAGGACCTCGGCCGGGTCCAGGCGCAGCAGCCGGGGGTCCGGCTCCACGCCGTGCGGGTTCCCGGGCCGTACCCCGTCGCCGGGCAGCGGCCGCCACAGCGGGTGGTGCCGGGGGAGCGCGGGCGGCCCCCACAGGGTGGGGGAGACGGGGCCGAACAGGACGACCGACGGGGTGGCGAGGGCCGAGGCGAGGTGGGCCACTCCCGTGTCGCCGACGACCACCGCACGCGCCTGGCCCACCAGCGCGGCCAACGTGTCGAACGGCAGCCCCGCCGGCGCGCCCGCCACAGCGGCGGCGGACAGTCCGGCGCGCTCGGCGACGCCGTACGCCAGCTCCTGTTCGCCGGGCCCGCAGGTGACCACCACCGGCTGCCCGTCCGCCCGCAACCGGCGGGCGACGGCGGCGAACCGCTCGGGCGGCCACCGCCGCGCCCCGGCGTCGGCGCCCGGATGCAGCACCACGGCCCCGGGGGCCGGGGAGGTGGCGGCAGGACGCCGCAGCAGCAGATCGTCCGCCTCGGCCCGGATGCCGTACCAGGTCAGCAGGCGGCACCAGCGCGCGCGTTCGTGCTCGTCGGGCCGCCAGCGGGGCGCCGAGCCGTCCGCGTACGCCAGCAGCCGCCCGGGAGCCAGCCGTGCGAGCACCGCGCGGCTGGCCGGGCCGTTGCCGTGCAGATCGACGGCGAGCCGGGGCGGGGCCCACGGCCACGGCACCCGCGCCGGGACCTCGCGGTCGGCCGCACCGGCGGGCACCAGGACGTCGACGGCGTCGACCGCCCGTACCGCGTCGGTCAGCCATCCGGGGGCCGCCAGCACCAACTCGTGGTCCGGGAGCGCACGGCGCAGCGCACGCAGCGCGGGCACAGCGGTCAGCAGGTCCCCGAGCCCCAGGGCGCGCAGCACCAGGGTGCGCGGC
>NZ_JAGPXJ010000049.1:0-54754 GCF_018070605.1 Streptomyces sp. B15 | reverse complement strand
CGTCCGTTGCTGACCGGCAGGAACGGCCGCAGCCGTTCCCACTCGGCATCAGTCAGATCACCCCGCCCCATGTCCACATCAACGACCCGGACACGAAGTAGTCACATGATCGACCGGACAAGTCCTAGTTGGTCATACCGCGCGGCACCAACCCGCGTAGTTGGAGAGATCCTCGCGGTCAGCACGCTTCAGCCGGCGCAGCGTGGCGATGTCCTCACGAACCCACTTGTGGTCGCGAGCATGCTGCGGGGCGATCCGGCGCGCGACCTTCAGCGACTCGAACGCGTCGTCCGCCAGGCCAGCCCACAGTTGGGCGCGACCTACCTCGATGTAGAAGCCCGAGCGCCGCTCAGCGGGTAGATCACGAGGGGGAGCCCATTCGTGCGCGATGTCCAGCGCTCGCTGAAGGTGCCGGTCCCCGAGGCTCACGGCCAGAGAAACCTCATGGACGCGAACCGATGAAGGACCGAACGCCGTCCCGTAATAAACCGCTTCGGGTACTGCATCGGCGCAGCGGCGCGCCTCGCCGATATGCATCATCGCAGTGTCCTCGCGCCCTGCGCGGCCTGCAACGATCGCTGCCCGCAAGTGCAAGGTCCCCCGGGCGGCGACCTCTGCGGCGCCGGATGTGCGAGGAGCAGTGTCCAGGGCTGTTTCCAGCGCGCGTAGCCCTGGCTCGTGGGCTTGGGCCGCGAAATACGTCTCGGTGCGCACGTAGGCGACAGCCGCATCAAGTAGCGGGTCCTCTGCTGTTGGCGCAGCCCATCTCATGAGCTCCACCAGTCGCGCCGACAAGTCCCTGTAGCCGAACTTGTAGGCCACCGCGTCCGCAGTGCGGTACCCCGACACCAGCAGCCGGGCGATCTCTGGTCGATCAGCACCGTTGGCCCGGTCGAAGGCCCGTGCAAGTTCGTCCAGCAACCCCGGCACGGTGCGGGCGATGCGCAGGTATTGGGCCCCCACCCGCCAGTCGGTCACCTTCGAGACAGCGCCGCGCAGCTCTTCGAGGGGCCGGACCGGCCCGTCCTCCGGCAGGTCGTACGCTGCGATCACCCGGGACAGCTCGGGAATTTCGTCGTGCACGCGGGAGTCGGTAGGACCACGGTGCCCAAGCAGGCGACCCGGATCGACGCCCAGGGCGTCGGCGAGCGCATCGAGCACGTCTTCCCCTGGCATTCGGGCGCCTCGCTCAATGGCACGCACCATGCTGTAGGAGACTCCCGACGCATCGGCCAGTTCCTTCTGAGTCATACGGGCTAGCCCGCGTGCGGCAGCGACGCGTTCCCCGACTCCCCAGCGCGGATCAACGGGCATACGGATACTCCGTTCTGTGCAGGCACATAGAACGGTAGCGACTGGTGCCCCGTCAGGCTGCGTCTTTGACGGGGCACCACGCCTATGAGGTCAGCACCGTGGGCAAGTCGAGGATGCCGTCGATGCGGAAGTCCGGTGCAGGATCAGCGGTGTCCACCCACAGGTGCCCCCACGGTCCACGGCGTAGCAGGCAGGTCCGCAGTCCCGCCCGTGCAGCTGGCGCCACGTCGTTCGCCGGGTGGTCACCCACGTAAAGAGTGGCGGCCGGGTCGCTTCCCGCCGTGGCCAAGACCCGCTCGAAGAACGCGGCCGTCGGTTTGGCGCACCCCCACTCGCCGGACGTGGAGATCGTGTCGGCCGGAAGGTCGAGGCTCCGCAGCAGCTCGCCGGCGCGGGCTGTCTGGTTCCCAGCAATGTGCACCCGGTAGCCAGCAGACCGGAGGGCTGCCAAGCCAGGCCGCACATCGTCGTACAGGTCCGAGTCGTCCAGGACCTCGCCGAGGCCCGCGGTCTCCATCGCTGCCCGTTCGGCACCCAGGTCCACGCCAGGGCGGAGCAACCGGATGGCGTCGGCGTTGTCCCGACCCTGGGCGACAACGGCTCCGACGAGGGCGGAGAGGGTGTGGCGGGGAACGTCGAGCCAGTCGGCCCAGCGCCCCCAGTAACGGTCATCACGGGTGAGGGTTTCACCGACGTCGAAGACGATACTGGTAATCATCGGCGTCAGCCTACGGCTGTCGTGCCTCTGACTGCGGCGGGGCGCAGGCGCCTCCGAGATGCGGGCCACACGGTGCGGGCGCACGGTGGTGTCATGGCTGCACCGATCACCGTGTACCCGCCGGACGAAGACGGCGGGCGGGGCGGCGGAGGCCGAAGGCAGGACATCCGGGGTGCGGGACGTCCGCCTGGCCGCCCGGGTATGGGACCGGTCCGGGAAGGCTCGCGCCTGTGCGGAAAGGTACCCGTCCGTAGATCACGAGTCAGGCGCCACGGAGTCGGCGGCGGGCTCGCCGTACCCGGGCCCTCGACTCGTCGCCCATGCCCCGCAGCGCATCCAGCACCGTGAGGTCGGCCGCGAGGAACGACGCGGGGTCGCCGTAGCCCTCCCGCATCATCAGGTTCGACAGCCGGTGCCCGTGCTTGTCGTGGCCGAGCGCGTCACGGACGCGCAGATCGCCACTCCGGAGGTCGCGACAGGAGAAGCAGCCCCCGCCGGCAGGCATCGGCTCGGCGCCCTCGACCTCATCTCGCACCCGGGACACGGCCTCCGCGCTCGTCGCTGCGGCCACTGCTCGGGTGATGGGCCGGAAGCCCTCAGTCCGTGGGGTCTCGGCAGCCCGGGTGACATCGCCGGGGAAGACTGCGGCCACGTGCAGGATCCGGGCGTCCTCATCGATGAGGCCGATCACCGTCCAGTCACTCATGCCGCCCATCTTCGCCGCCGTGCCTGTGCAGACGGGCCGAAATGCTCGACCCGTGCTGAGTGTTCTCTGTGCGAGCCTGAGCCAACGTCGGCGCGGCCCCCGGCTTGTCGTCGCCCCGGGCCGGCAACGCCGGGTCGTTGTGCCCCCGCTCTCTGCCGGCGTCGTGATGGTCCCGCCTTCAGTCGGCACGATGCCGTGGCCCCCGCCACCGAACGCACGTCGGGCCGCCGTCGACCGGTGTGGTGGTGGGGGGATGGTGGGGTGGGTCAGGGGAGGTGGAGGCGGTGGTGGAGGGTGCGAACAGTGCCGTCGACCAGTTCTGCGGGCGAGAGGCGGAAGTGCCAGCGGCGGCTGGGGCGGAGCAGCGCGGTGCCGCGTTGTTCCAGGCCCCTGAGTCCCTGGGAGAGGAACATCAGGCAAGGGCGGCACATGTATTGGACCGCTGGGTCGGCGTCGCCCAGGGCGGCTTGGGCGACCTCGAAGGCGGCGCGGGCCTTGTCGCAGGCGTGGGCGAGGAGGGCTCGGACGGCGGGGGTGTCACGGCCGGCCTCCAGGTCGGCGCGGGTGACGTCGAAGCGCAGCAGGTCGGCTTCGGGAATGGTGAGGAAGCCGTTGCGCAGGTCGTCGGCCAGGTCGGCGAGATCGTCCCAGCGTTGCACCGCGTCGGCGCCCAGTCGCAGCGCGGTCTCGTTGCGGGGGTGGGCCGGGACCCCGCACGCGGCGAGCAGGATGCGGCCGGCTGGGACGTTGCTGAGTTCGGTGTTGTCGTGGTGGTCCTGCTCGGTGGCGTAACCGGTCATTCCCAGGCGGCCGGCTTGTCCTGCCAGGGCGGTGTGGACGTCGGCGGGCTCGATGGACCGCACCTGCACGGTGTGCAGAAAGGCTCGCAGGAGGGGCTGTTCGGCCCGGCCGGTGGCCAGCCCCTGTCGGACCTGCTCGGTCCAGGCGTGGAAGGCCGCCGGATCGCACCGGTGTGCCGGCGCGTCCGCCAGGCAGTCGGCATGGATGCCGAGGGCGCCCACAGCGACCAGATGCGGTTGCCAGGCCGGTGGGATCAGGAGGCGGGCGGGGGCATAGGCTCCGGGGTATCTGCGGGCCACCACATGTGCTGCGGCGGTGTAGTCGTCGCGCAGCCGGCCCCGCGGGATCCCGGCCAGGTGCAGTGCGTACTGCCAGGGTGTGACCTGAGGCAGAAGCCGGCCCAGTACTGGCAGACCGGGCACGGTCACTCCGGGCGGTCCGAGCGCACGGACTGTGCGGACTCCGCGTTGAGCTGTTGCAGGGTGAAGCGGGCGGTCTCCTTCAGCCCGCCCCACAAGGTGGCGCCCAGGTGGGAGGCGATCGCCGTGGGCAGGCCCAGCAACCCGGAGGAGCCGGGCAACGTGCTGGGACCGGGTGCGCCAGGGGCACTGGTGACCGCCGCGGGGGCGGCAGCGTCGGCTGCGTCCGTCGGGTCGACGGTGCCGAAGCGGCGCCGGCGCTGGTGGTACAGCTCCAGGGCGTGCCGGAAGTGCGGTACGCGGAAGTCGGGCCACAGCACGTCGAGGAAGACGAGTTCGGCGTAGGCGCAGTGCCACAGCAGGAAGTTCGACAGCCGGTGCTCGCCCCCGGTGCGCAGCAGCAGGTCGACGTCGGGCAGTTCGGGCAGCCGCATATGCTGGGCGAAGATCTCGGGCGTGATCTCCCGGACCGGAACCCTCCGGGAGACGTTTGCGCGGCCTCGCACAGGTCTTGGCGGCCTCCGTAGTTGAACGCCAGGCTGACCTGCAAGGTGCTGTTGTCGCGGGTGAGTTCCTCGGTCGCGCGCAGTCCGTCCATCACCACTGCGGGGATGCGGGCATCCTCGCCGCCCAGCACGCGCAGGCGCACCCCGCGCTCGTGCATGGCCTGTGCTTTCCGGCCGATGAAGTGCTGGGCGAGGAAGTTCACCAGGAAGCTGACCTCTTCCTCCGGGCGTGACCAGTTCTCCGTGGAGAAGGCGAACAGTGACAGCCACTCGATCTCCTGCTCCAACGCACCGTCCACGACCGCGTCGAGGGCGGCCAGGGCGGCCATATGGCCCTGGGTGCGCTCCAGTCCGCGGTGCTGGGCCCAGCGGCCGTTGCCGTCCATGATGCAGGCGACATGCCTGGGAGGGGTCCGGGATGCCATCTGCCCTCCAGTGAACACGCAGAGCGACTGTTTCGATCCGACGAGTGCATGCCCAGGTGCGAGTGGCCGTATCCATGCGCTGTGGTCCTCTTATGGGGGAATCAGACCGGTCGGCCGACGGCCCGGGACGGTGCCACCCGGCCGCCTTCCGACGAGACGCGCGCTTTCGCTGAGACCCACACGTTCGCTGAGACGCGGCGGGGGTTTCGAGAGCCGTCCGGTTCCGGCTCCGCGCTCGACATCGGCCCACCGGCAAGCTTCTTCGCGCCCACGGCGGGCCCGCCGTGCGGCAGCAGCGGGACGGGGCGCCGTTCGGCGGAGGCGGGTAGGGGGCGACGGCGGCCATCTGGTCGGGCCGAAGGGCGGCGCAGCACGGGAACGGGGACCGGCGACGCACGTATCCGTCCTGCAGCGTGCAGCTTCCGGTCAGACCTGAAACCTCACTCGCCGGGGTGATGACGCACCGTGTGCGGTTGGCGGACACAGGAGATCCGGGAAGCACGGTGCAGGGCCCGAGCGGGCCCGCACTCGCTCTCGGAGGTTCTCATGGTCCACCAGACTCTCACCGGTCGGCGCCGCCGGCTGCGCGCCGGGCTGCTGGGCGGCTTCGCCGTGGCGGCGACGTTGGCTGCCGCACCCCCGCACACGACCGACCCCGCCAACCGGCTGCCCGTCCTGTGCTCGACGGCCCAGGGCGTTGACGTACTCGTGCTCGAGTCCCCGGGCGAGGGGCGATCCACCCGGTGCGACGACTTGAGCGACAACGACACGTGGAACGAGACCTCCTTCACATGACCGGCCCCGGACAGCGGTGGGGCTGCCGGGGGTGGATGAAGGGGCACGTCTGTCGACCGCTCCGGCGGTGACCGCGCACCTGGGCCGCAGGGACGAGTCCGGGCGCGGCTGGCGGCACGGATCGGCTCAGTCGGCGTCGAGGTCGACGCGGATGGTCAGCAACTCGGTGCCGACCGCGCGGACCACGGCGCTGTTGAGGCGGGGCAGGGTGGCGAGGCGGGCCTTCGGGGCGTCCTCTGGGAGGGGGTGGGCCGTACCGGTGTACCAGTGGCCGGACAGGCGCACCCGCACACGCGGGTCGGCCTGGATGTTGCGGACGTACTGAGACCTGGTGCCGTGCTCGGACACCAGCCAGAACTGCTGCCCCACCCGGCGCCCGCCGACCGGGGTGCGGCGCGGGCGGCCGGTGGTGCGGCCCGTGGTCTCCAGCAGGATCTGGCCGGGCATCCGGCGGGAGAGCGGGTTGACCACATGACGTTGGAGCGCCGTGACGGCTCGGAACTTCCTGCCTCCCCCACTGCCTGACACGTCCGTCATCCCGTCCCTCCGTTCGCTGAGCGGCCCCGCCGCGCTGTCGGCGGGGCCTTCCGTCCACACGCAGCCAGCATGATGGTTACGGATGTTCAGGAGTCTGTCACTCGCCACTGACAGTCGTTCGGCGCCGGACGCGAGTGCCGCCCGCCTGCCGCCCGTTCGCGGTATGGGCGGTACGGGCGGTACGGGCGGTGAGGTGGTAGAGCTCCGCCCACTGCGTCGCCGTCAGCGATTTGGGCAGCGCGTCCGGGCGGACGCCGTGACCGCGCAGCCAGCCGTGGATTCGGCCCCGGGACGGTCCGCCTCCGTGCCCGCCACCGTGTCCGCCGCCGCTGCCGCGTACCGCCGCCGGAAGGATCTCGGCCAGGCCGCGGCCGGGGCCGGTGAACACCCGGTGGACGAAGTCCTGGTAGCGGTGCCGCTCATGGGAGTCCAGCAGCGGTTCGGCACGGCGGGTGAGCGTCATCAGTCCGCCGTCCACCCCGGGGCGGGGCCGGAAGGCCGCCGCCGGTACCCGCTGGATCAGCCGGAAGTCGTACCAGGGCCACCACTGCGCCGTCATCATCGTCGCGCCGCCCACACCCGCGCGGCGCCGCGCCACCTCCCACTGGACGAGGAGTACCGCGTCGGTCCACTCGGACGCGTGCAGGATGCGGCGGAGCATCGCGGTGGTGCGGTGGAACGGGAGGTTGCCGACCAGGACATGGGGTGCCCGCGGCGCCTTCCACCGCAGGAAGTCGGCGTGCAGGACGGTGGTCGAGGCGGCCGTACGCCGCCGGAGGCGGTCGGCGGTGCGGGCGTCGGTCTCCAGTACGGTCAGCGGGCGGCCGAGGCGCTGCAGCGGCAGCGTCAGCGCGCCGTCACCGCCGCCGATCTCGACGACGGGACCCGCGGTTTCCGCGACGGCAGTGACGAAGGTGCCGATCGTGGCCGGATCGGTGAGGAAGTTCTGGCCGAGCTCGTGACGGCCTTCGTGGTGTCGGGTGCTGTGCCTGGGCACGGGGTCCTCCGCGGCTTCGTGGGAAGCCGGGCAGCACGACGGGCCGCCCGGCGCTGACGCGCTGAAGCGGCGGTTTCTCCTGGGGACGCTCGTGTGTTCCCGTCAGCTCCCGAAGGGGTGCTCGTGAGGAGAGCTCGTGAGGAGAGTGGGCCGCCGCTAAGGGCGGCGGATCCGCGTGACGGCGCAGCACGCGGCGCAGGTGCAGGCCGCGCAGGCGCAGGAAGAAGCAGACATGAGGCGCACTGTAGGTGCTGTCCTCGGCAGCGCCAACCGGATTTCGGGCCCGTGGGGACGCAGGCTGCCGCGCGCCGCGGACCGCAGTGCGGGACTCCCGGCGCACTGCGGTCCGGCGCGCCGGGCAGTCGCTCGTGGGCCCTCTCACGCAGGGCCCTCGTTACCCGGCGCCCTCGCTCGCCAGGTCCTCTCCCGGCAGGGCCCCCACCCGGTGCCCCCGCTCGCAGGAAGGGCGCGGCTCCCACGTAGGCCGCACCCTTCGTCTGCGGGACGGCTGCCGGATGGCAGCCGGCCGTCACATGCCGGGCATGCTCCCCGGCCCCATGGGGCTCATGGGGCGCATGCTGTCGTGCATGCCGTCCGTACGGCCCTGGCCATCCATCCGGCCCTGCTGCTGCGGCCGCATGGCCCCCTGGTCCGCCGGCGAGGTCATGGCGCCCTGATTGTCCTTGGCCTGCTGCTTCGGCTGCTGGGCCTGCTGCGGCTGGGTCATTCCGTGGTCGTCGCGGCCGTTCTCGTCCTCGGGGCAGGCGGCCGCCGACCCGGCACCGGCGAGGAGCGCGGTGGCGGCCAGTGCGGCGGCGGCGAGGGCTGTGCGTTTGAGCATGGGGGGTGCCTTTCTTGTGGTGCCCCGGTGGGGCTGGTGGACCACCGAACACGTGCGGGCTGCCCAAGGCACGGTCCGGTCATTCGGGACGTATCCGCACTTCACCCGATGGCTCGTCACCCGGACGGAAGCCCTCGCAGCACCCTCGACCCCTTCCGTCTCTTCCGCACAGGTGCGGACCGTTGGCCACAGTTGCACGCTGGAGGTATGACCCCACCCATCGTCGTGCACCCTCCGTCCGGAACCAGTGGACGGAAAGTGACCGCACACACCGAAAGTCTCGGCTTCGCACACCGTCCGGAGGACGTCGTGGAGTTCCTGCGCCGCGCCGGGCTGGACCCGGCCGACATCCAGCTGGACGATCCCAACCTCATCGAGTGGCGCGGCGGCGGCCCCGACGTGTGGACGTAGCCGACCGGCCCGCCGCGCCGCGCCACCCGTACGGCAGCCCCCGTACGGCAGCCCCCGTAGGTCGTCCCTGCGCCGTCCCCGGCGAAGACGCGGGGACGACGCAGGGACGACGCGGGGACGACGTACGGAACAAGAGGCCAGGTGTGCGGCTCTTTCGGGCACCGGAGTACCGTCGGGTACGCCCCCGGGCCGCGAAGTGAGGAGCTTGATCACACCATGCCGCCAACGCCGACTCCCCTGCCGATGCCGTCCCCCGCACCCTCGGGGCGGAACCGGCAGGGCCAGCGGGACCAGGAGCAAGGCAACCGGACCGCACTGGTCGAGGACCTGATGGAGCGCTTCCCGCACATCCCGCGGGAGGCCGTGCTGAAGGAGGACCTGCTTCGGGGCGGGATGGCCTTCGACGACTCGGCGCTCAGCGACACCGCCGACAAGGCGACGGGCGAGGTCAAGCCGAAGTCGTACTTCATCTTCTCCTTCGACCACCGCACCCTGCCCGAGCTGGGCGAGGCCGCGCTGCGCAGGCCGCCGGAGGAGGTCGTCCTGACGGGCGGCCCGTACGACCTGAGCCGCACCGTGGTCTCCGTACGGGTGAACCCGAGCTCGCCGTACCGCGTCCAGGCCGGCGAGGACGGCTCCCTGGGCCTCTATCTGGACGGACGGCGGATCGCGGACGTCGGTCTGCCGCCGATGCCGGACTACTACCGGCACACGCTCGCCAACGGGAAGTCCGTGATGGAGGTGGCGCCCACCATCCAGTGGGGCTACCTGATCTATCTGACGGTCTTCCGGGTGTGCCAGTACTTCGGCGCCAAGGAGGAGTGCCAGTACTGCGACATCAACCACAACTGGCGCCAGCACAAGGCCGCCGGGCGCCCGTACACCGGGGTGAAGCCGGTCGAGGAGGTGCTGGAGGCGCTCCAGATCATCTCCGACCACGACACCCTCGGGGCCTCCAGCGCCTACACCCTCACCGGCGGATCGATCACCTCGCAGGTGCAGGGCAAGGACGAGGCGGACTTCTACGGGCAGTACGCCAAGGCCATCGAGGAGCGCTTCCCGGGCCGCTGGACCGGCAAGGTCGTGGCGCAGGCGCTGCCCAAGGAGGACGTCAAGCGCTTCCACGACTACGGCATCCGCATCTACCACCCCAACTTCGAGGTGTGGGACAAGCGGCTGTTCGAGCTGTACTGCCCCGGCAAGGAGCGCTACGTCGGCCGCGAGGAGTGGCACCGCCGCATCCTCGACTCCGCGGAGGTCTTCGGGCCGCGGAACGTGATCCCGAACTTCGTCGCCGGAGTGGAGATGGCGGCGCCGTACGGCTTCGACTCGGTGGACGACGCCATCGCCTCCACCACCGAGGGCCTGGACTTCTTCATGTCCCACGGCATCACCCCGCGCTTCACCACCTGGTGCCCGGAGCCGACGACGCCGCTGGGCAAGTCGAATCCGCAGGGCGCCCCGCTGGAGTACCACATCCGCATGCTGGACGCCTACCGCTCGGCGATGCAGCGGCACGGGCTGTCCTCGCCGCCCGGATACGGCCCGGCGGGCGCGGGGCGCGCGGTCTTCTCCGTGAGCTCGTTCATGGACACGCTGCCGGCGGAAGAGGGCGCGCCGGTCGCATGAGCCGGGCGGCTCCTCGCCGATGAGTTCTGCTGAGGGCTCCGGTCTTTCCACGGGAAGGACCGGAGCCCTTTCCGTGGACAACCGCGGAAGGCCGCGGGGAACGAGAAGCAGCGAGGAGAGATGCACGATGGCGAAGCTGACACTGACCGCCATGCTGTCGCTCGACGGAGTGATGCAGGCGCCAGGCGGGCCCCAGGAGGACCCCCGCGACGGTTTCGACCTCGGCGGCTGGGTGGTGCCCTACGCCGACCAGGGCATGGGTGACCACATCAGCACCTGGTTCGAACGCGCGGGCGCCTTCCTGCTGGGGCGGCGCACCTACGAGATCTTCGCGGCGTACTGGCCGCAGGTCGGCGACGAGGAGGACCCGGTGATCGCCCGCCGGCTGAACAACCTGCCCAAGTACGTCGCCTCGACCACCCTGGAGCACGCCGACTGGCAACACACCACGGTGCTCGGCGGCGACGTGGTGGACGCCGTACGGGAGCTGAAGCAGCAGCCGGGCGACGAGTTGCAGATCCACGGCAGCGGCGTACTCGCCCAGTCGCTGATGGCGCACGACCTGATCGACGAGTACCGCCTCCTGGTCTACCCGGTGGTCCTGGGCAAGGGGCACCGCCTCTTCGCGGAGGGCGCCGTGCCCACGGCGCTCCGCCTGCAGGCCACCGACGCCCTCCCTTCGGGCGTCACGATGCAGACCTACACCCCGGCGGGGCGGCCGACGTTCGGCTCCTTCTGAGGACCCGCTGCCGGTGGCGCCGCCCCTACCGCCCCTACCGCCCGGTGGCGCCGTCGGTCTGCTCGCGGAGGATGTCGGCGTGCCCCGCGTGCCGGGCCGTCTCCTCGATCATGTGGACGAGGATCCAGCGCATGGTGGGCGGTTCGGCGTCACGGAGCGAACGGGCGCCGGTGCGGTCCAGGTCGTCGCAGGCGGCGATGGTCTCGTCCGACGCGCGGATCGCCTCCTGGTACGCGGCGATCAGGGCCTCGCCGGTCTCACCCGGCCGGGGCGGCTCGTCGTCGTCCAGCGGCTGGTGGCCGAGCCCGGCGTACGCCCAGCCGAACCAGTTGCGCTCCACCCGGGTCAGATGCTTGACCAGGCCCAGCAGGCTCGTCCCGGAGGGGACGCCCGGCGCCAGGCCGACCTCGTCGGTGAGCCCGGCCGCCTTGGCGATCACCGCCTCCCGCAGATAGCCGAGGAACGCCGCCAGTGTTTCCTTCTCGCCGCCCATCGCATAGGGAGGCCCGACATCGCCACGCGCGGAAAATCCGGTCACATCAGTCATGCCGCCGACTGTAACCAGAATTGGCTGGCGGGGGTGCGGTGGTGCTGGTTGGCTTCCCGGGTGACCGTCACCCCGAAGAACCCCCTGCCGCTAGGCGAGGTCGGCTGTCTCCAGCGTCATGGAAAAGGGCTCCGGGAGCTCGATCTCCTTGCCGAACGGCATGGTGACGACCTGCTGGTAGTCGTCGTGGCCGGGTTCACTGAAGAGGGTCACCGACCCGCGCTCCCGGTCGACGAGGAGGTAGAGGGGGATGTCGGCGAGGGCGTAGCAGTGGCGTTTGACCTCACGGTCGCGGTCCGCCCGGAGCGAGGTCACCTCGGCCACCATCGCCACCCCGTCGGCGGGCATCCAGGGCTCGGCGCCCCAGAGAAGACCGGCCGAGGTGGGGGCCCAGGTGGCGTCCGGAATCACATGGTTCTTCGGGCAGCGGCTTCCGCTGGTCAGCCTGAGGCCCTTGTGCCCGGAGACATCCATGTCGGTGACGGACTTCCGTGCCACCTGTCTCATCACCACACTGATGCAGCCCTCATGGTCCCCGTCCGGCGGCGGCTTCACGACGATGTCCGCCTCGATGAACTCGGCCCGGTAGCCCTCGGGCGTATCCAGGGCCAAGAAGCCCTCCAACAGGAGCTCTTCTGGCGAAAGCGGCTCGTGTGCCATGGCAGTCATGTCACACCCTTTCCTCGGTCGCGGTCAGTCTCAGCTGCCGCCCGCGCGGGTGCCGGAGGACGGATCGTCCATCACCCGATCGTGGCACAGAAGGGGCGGCGAGCCGGCTCACCGCGTGGAACCGCGTTATCCGCACATCCGTCCCCTCCCACGACGGAGTCGATCTTCGTCGCGGAGCAGGAGGACGGCCGGTGGTGCCGACGGGGCAGCAGGGGGCGGCGAAGGCGGCCGGAGGGACGTGGATGACGGGGCGTGCGCACGGGACGCAGCAGAACGCCGGGTGGGCCGCGCTCGGTGAGGGGCTGGACGGGACGCTGCTGCGGCCAGGCGACCGGGACTTCACCGCGGCGCGCAAGCTGTTCAACCCCCGGTTCGACGTCGTACGCCCGGCCGCGGTGGCGTACTGCGCGGGGCCGGGCGACATCGCCGAGTGCCTGTCCTTCGCACGCCGCAACGGCATATCGGTGGCCGTGCGCAGCGGAGGGCACTCGTACGCCGGCTGGTCCAGCGGCAAGGGCCGACTCGTCATCGATGTGCAGAAGATGGCGGCGGTGCAGGCGTCCGGGCGCCGTGCCACGGTGGGCGCCGGGGCGAAACTCATCGATGTCTACGCCGGGTTGGCGGCGCGCAAGCGGACGATACCGGCGGGCTCCTGTCCCACGGTCGGCATCTCGGGGCTCACGCTGGGCGGCGGGATCGGTGCCGTCGCCCGCGCCTACGGGCTGACCTGCGACAGTCTCACCGGCGCCGCGGTCGTCACCGCCGACGGCAAGCTGCGCGAGGCCACCGAGGACAGCGACGCCGATCTGTTCTGGGCGCTGCGCGGCGGGGGCGGGGGCAACTTCGGCGTCGTCACCTCGCTGGACTTCCGGACCCAGGTGGCGCCCACCTGCCAGACCTTCTTCCTGTCCTGGCCGTGGTCGCGGGCCGCGGCCGTGGTGCGCGAGTGGCAGCGGTGGGCTCCGGCCGCACCCGAGGAGATCTGGGCGAACCTCCAGCTGTCGGCACCGGCCGGCGGGCGTCCGGGCAGTGCGCGGGTCGGCGGGCTGTCGCTGGGGGCGCGCCGGGAGCTGGAGAACCAGCTCGACCGGCTCGCGGGCCGGGTCGGGGCCCCTGCCCTGGATGTCTCGCTGCGGCGGCACTCGTACCTGGACGCCATGAAGGTGATGGGCGGGGTGTCCGGCTGGACGCTCGCCCAGGCCCACCAGCGGGGCACGCTGCCGGGCCGTACGAAGCGGGGGAAGGTGGCCCGCGAGTCGTACGCGGTCCGCTCCGACTTCTACACCCGCTCCCTCCCCGACTCCGGGATACGGGCGCTGGTCGAGCGCGTCGAACGGCTGGCCGGGCTGCGGGACGGGGGCGCCGGTGGCGTCGCGCTCGACGCGCTGGGCGGCGCCGTGAGCCGGCCCCGCCCGGACGCGACGGCGTTCGTGCACCGGGACGCGCGCTTCCTCGCCCAGTACCTCGTCTCCTGGCCGGACGCCGCGGACGCCGAGACGGTGGCGGGCCACCGCGGCTGGCTGGACGGCACCCATACGGCGATGCGCCGGTGGGCCAGCGGCTTCGCCTATCAGAACTGCCCCGACCCGGCGCTGCGCGACTGGCGGCATGCCTACTACGGCGCCAACGCCGACCGGCTGGCCAAGGCCAAGGCCGTGTACGACCCGGATCGGGTCTTCGCCTTCCCGCACGCCGTGTGAGCGCCCCGGAACGGCGCCGTCCGCCCCGGCCCGTACGCTGGGGAACCCCCGGCCGGAGGCCGGGGAGGCGCACCATCGCCGGATCTGCGGCGACGCTGTACCGAGGAACCGAGGAGAAGTGCCGTGCTCGTGCTGTTGCCGCCGTCCGAGGGGAAGGCCGAGGGCGCCAGGGGCCGTCCGCTGGAGTTGGACTCGCTCTCGCTGCCGGAGCTGACGCGGGCGCGGGAGACGGTGCTGGACGAGTTGGTGGCGCTCTGCCGTGGGGACGAGGACGACCGGGAGAAGGCGCGCGAGGTGCTGGGGCTCAGCCAGGGGCTGCGCGGCGAGGTCGTCAAGAACGCCCGGCTGCGCACCGCGCCGACCCTGCCGGCCGGCGAGATCTACACCGGTGTGCTGTACGACGCGCTGGGGCTCGCCACCCTCGACCCGGCCGCCAAACGGCGCGCCGCCCGCTCACTGCTGGTGTTCTCCGCGCTGTGGGGGGCGGTCGGGATCAAGGACCGGATTCCCTCCTACCGGCTCTCCGGCGGGGTGAAACTGCCCGGCATCGGTGCGCTGGGCCCCTACTGGCGCGGCCCGTTGGAGTCGGTGCTGCCCGAGGCCGCGGGCGGCGGTCTGGTGCTGGACCTGCGCTCGTCGGCGTACGCGGGCATGTGGAAGCCCAAGGGCGACCTGGCG
Source organism: Streptomyces sp. B15 (assembly GCF_018070605.1). NCBI lineage: Bacteria > Bacillati > Actinomycetota > Actinomycetes > Kitasatosporales > Streptomycetaceae > Streptomyces > Streptomyces sp. B15. The sequence continues at coordinate 40,322 of NZ_JAGPXJ010000049.1, read as the reverse complement.
CGGCGCACAGCCACCGTGCGGGTGCTGCAGTCGCGGCTGGTGGACGGGGTGGAGAAGAGGTCGGTCGTCAGCCACTTCAACAAGGCGACGAAGGGCCGCATCGTCCGCGCGCTGCTGGAGACGGGAGCGGCGCCGAAGACCCCGGCGGCGCTGGCCGGGACACTGCGCGAGCTGGGCCATGTCGTCGAGGGCGACGACAAGCCGGGGGCCACGGCGCTGGACGTGGTGGTGACGGAGCTGTAGCTCCGGCTCGACCAGAGGCACGTGTTGCGCGCAGTGCAACGGCTGTTGCGCAGCCTGCTACTGCCGGGCACGATACGGGCATGCCTCCAGCGCCCTCCGCTTCCCCTTCCGTGCTCGACCTCGCCCCCGTCCTCCCGGTCGTCGTACTGGAGGACGCGGCGGACGCCGTGCCGCTCGCCAGGGCGCTGGCCGCGGGCGGGCTGCCCGCGATCGAGGTGACACTGCGCACCGAGGCCGCGCCGGAGGCGATCCGCGCCATCGCCGACGCCGTGCCCGAGGCGGTCGTCGGCGCGGGCACGGTGCTCGATGCGGAGAGCGTGCGCACCGCCGTGGCGGCCGGTGCGCGCTTCCTGGTCAGCCCCGGCTGGACGGACACACTCCTGGAGGCCATGCGCGCCTCCGGCGTGCCGTTCCTGCCCGGCGTCTCGACGGCCTCGGAGGTCGTGGCGCTGCTGGAGCGCGGGGTCACGCAGATGAAGTTCTTCCCCGCGGAGGCGGCAGGCGGTACCGCCTATCTGAAGTCCCTGGCCTCGCCCCTGCCCCGGGCACGCTTCTGCCCCACCGGCGGCGTCACGGCGGCCAACGCGGCCGGCTATCTGGAACTGCCCAACGTCGCCTGCGTCGGCGGTACCTGGATGCTGCCGCAGGACGCCCTCGCGGCCAAGGACTGGGACCGGGTGCAGGCGCTGGCGGCCGAGGCGTCGGGGGCCGCAGCCGCCCGGTAGATTGCCTCCATGGCGAGGGAAAGCACTGGTGGGGGCTCCGGGCCGATATGCCCCGGCTGCGGTGGGACAAAGACGCGCCCGGTGGCCGAGGCACGCGGCAAAGGCGGTCTGCGCAACGATCTGCTGACGCGGCTGGCACCGGGTCCGCAGAAGGCGGGCGACGGCTGCCTGCACTTTCTGGAGGGCATGGTCCTCACCGGTATCGGCGTCGCCCTCGCCTACACGGGCACCGAGCAGGACAAGCCGCTCTACCTCGCGGGCGGAATCGCGCTGGCACTGGTGTGTTTCCTCGGCACCCTCGCCGTCGTGCGCGGTGATCGCCGCGAACGTGCGGCCGAGACCGCGGGTGCCGAGCGCGCCGCTCGCGTGTGGGACCCCGCGTTCTACTGCCACGGCTGCGAGTGCGTCTTCTGCCCCGGCGGGGTCCCCTGGCAGGGGGCGCTGACGCCGGAGCAGTTCAAGAAGTATGTGTGGACCGAGGCGGGCTACGCGGACCAGCTCACGGGCCCCGCCAAGGAAGCGTCCCTTTGACAGGGGTCTCTTCGACAAGCGCCCCTTTGACAAGCGTCTCTTCGACAGGGGGTGTGGCGACGCGGCGTCAGCGCAGATGTCCCGTGTCGTTCAGCAGCCGCAGCGAGGCGTTGCCGTCGGCGTAGTAGGCGACGGCGGACAGCGACGCGGCGGACAGCTCCATGCGGAACAGGGACTCGGGCGGGGCGCCCAGGGCGAGCCGGACCAGCGTCTTGATCGGCGTCACATGGGTGACCAGCAGCACCGTGCGGCCCGTATGGCGGGCGAGCAGTTCGTCGCGGGTCGCAGCCACCCGCCGGGCCACCTCCTCGAACGACTCGCCGCCCCCCGTGGGCCGGGCGGCGGCGGAGGCCAGCCACGCGTCGAGGTCCTCCGGGTGGCGCTCGCGGACCTCCGCGAAGGTCAGGCCCTCCCAGGCGCCGAAGTCGGTCTCGCGCAGCCCTTCGTCGGTGCCGACGCTCAACCCGAGGCGGTCCGCGACGGCGGCGGCCGTCTCCTGGCAGCGGCGCAGCGGAGAGGAGACCACGGTCTGGACGGTGCCGCGTGCGGCCAGCGCCTCGGCGACGGCCGCGGCCTGCCGCAGCCCCGCGGCGGAGAGTTCGGGGTCACGGCCGCCGCTGCCGGAGAACCGTTTCTCGGGCGTGAGGGGCGTCTCACCGTGCCGGAGCAGTACGAAGGTGGTGGGTGTGCCCAGGTCGGGGCCCCAGCCCACGCGGGCGGCGGGAGCCGTGGGGCCGGGATCGGTCGCGGCGGGCTGCGGTGCGGGCACCGCGCCTCCCACGGCCCCGGCGTCCGACGCCGTGTCGAGCTCCGCGCGGGAGGCGCCCGCCTCCCAGCGCTCCCCGCGCCCGCCGGCGTCCATCGCCTCGTTGGCGAGGCGGTCGGCGTGCTTGTTCTTCTCGCGCGGGATCCACTCGTAGGTGACGGCGTCCGGCGGGAAGACGGCGGCGGCCTCCATGGCGAGGGGGCGCATGTCGGGGTGCTTGATCTTCCAGCGGCCCGACATCTGCTCGACGACCAGCTTGGAGTCCATCCGCACCAGCACCGCCGCGTCCGCGTCGAGCTCGTAGGCGGCGCGCAGCCCGGCGAGCAGGCCGCGGTACTCGGCGACGTTGTTGGTGGCCCGGCCGATGAACTCGGCGGTCTCGCGCAGGGTTTCGCCCGAGGCCGCGTCCTTGACGACGGCGCCGTATCCGGCCGGGCCCGGGTTACCCCGGGAGCCGCCGTCGGCCTCGACGACAAAGGTGCGGCGCGCCCGAGCGCCACTCACAGCGTCCCTCTGTTCACTTCTCCGCCCACGCGGCAGCGTGCCGGCATCGTCGCTGACTGCACCCCGGCAGCCGCGTGCGCGTCGCTCACGACGTCCCTCCGTTCGCCCCGCCGCGGCAGCGGCTCATGTCACTGCCGCCCACGCGGCAGCGTGCGCGCATCGTCGCCGGCTGCACCCCGGCAGCCGCGTGCGCTCCCCCTCGGGGCGCCTCCCAGCGGTAGCTGGGGGACTCCGGCCGGGGGTGCCCCCAGCTCACAGTCCGGACTCCGGGGTGCGCACCAGGATGCGGCGGCAGTTCTCGCACCGCAGCACGGCGTCGGCGGGTGCCTCGCGGACGTCGTTCATCTCGGTGATGTTCAACTCCAGGCGGCAGCCCTCGCAGCGCCGCTGGTAGAGCTTGGCCGCTCCGACCCCGCCCTCGCGCTCACGGATCTTGTCGTAGAGCTTGAGCAGCTCGTCGGGGACGGCGCCGGCGACGGTGTCGCGCTCCTTGCGGACGCTGCCGAGCTCGGCCTCGATCTCCTGGAGCGCGGCGTCGCGGCGGGCGGTGGCCTCCTGCAGCTTGGCGCCGACGGACTCGACGCGCTCGCCGTGTTCGGCCGCGCGCTCGGCCGCGGACTCGCGGCGCTCCATGACCTCCAGTACGACGTCCTCCAGGTCGCTCTGACGCTTGGCGAGGGAGGCGATCTCGCTCTGCAGGTTCGCCAGATCCTTGGGGTTGGTGACCGCGCCGGAGTCGAGACGCTGCTGGTCGCGGGCCGCCCGCTGACGGACCTGGTCGACGTCCTGCTCCGCCTTGGTCTGTTCGCGCGCTGTGTCGCTCTCCTCGGTCTGCGCGGCCACGAGCAGGTCGCGGAGCTGGGCGAGGTCGGCCTCCAGCTGCTGGATCTCCTCGTGCTCGGGCAGGGTCCTGCGCTTGTGCGCGAGCTGCGTCAGGCGGGTGTCGAGTGCCTGGACGTCCAGCAGGCGGATCTGATCGGCGGGCGCGGCATTCAGTTGGGGGCTCCCGGGGTGAGGTCGTTGTCGGTCAGTGCGGTCTGCTGTGCCGTGGACCGTCCGGAGAAGGGTGTCTCCTGCGGCAGCGAGGGGGCGTGCGCGGTCCACGGGTCGGTGACGGTGCGCGAGACCTCGGTGCGCAGGTCCCAGCCCTCCCGTTCGGCGACGGCGTCGAGCTGCGCGGCCGCCTGCTCGCACCAGGGCCATTCGGTGGCGAAGTGCGCGGCGTCCAGCAGGGTGAGCGGCGAGTGCTCCCGGGCCTCGGACGCGGGGTGGTGGCGCAGGTCGGCGGTGAGGTACGCGTCGACGCCCGCGGCCCGTACGGTGTCGAAGAGACCGTCGCCGGAGCCGCCGCACACGGCGACCGTCGAGATGGTCGCGGCGGGGTCGCCGGCGGCGCGGATGCCCTGTGCGGTGACGGGCAGCGAGGCGGCGGCCTGCTCGACGAAGTCGCCCAGCGCGAGCGGGCGCTCCAACTCGCAGATCCGGCCCAGGCCGCGCCGCCCGGCGGGGTCGGTGGGGTCGGGCACCAGGGGGCGCAGCACGCGCAGCCCGAGCGCTCCGGCGAGCGCGTCGGAGACGCCGGGGTCGGCGGTGTCGGCGTTGGTGTGGGCGACGTGGAGTGCGACACCGTTCTTGATCAGGGTGTGGACGACACGGCCCTTGAAGGTGTCGGCGGCGACCGTGGTGGTGCCGCGCAGATAGAGCGGGTGGTGGGTGACCAGGAGCTCGGCGCCCTTGGCGACGGCCTCGTCGGCGACCTGCTGCACGGGGTCGACGGCGAACAGGACGCGGCTGACGCGCGCCTGTGGGTCGGACACCTCGCCGCAGACGGTGCCGACGGCGTCCCACTGCTCGGCGCGGTCGCGTGGCCACAGGGTGTCGAGCGCTGCGATGACTTCGGAGAGTGTGGGCTGTGCTGGCACGGGGGCAAGGCTACCTGTCCACGGCCGCGGCGCCGTCGGCCCGGTCGGCGCCCGCCCGGCCCGGGGCGCCGGGTGCGGGAAGGCCGTCAGCACACTCCCGGGCGCCTCGCAGTGGAACGCCGTATTCGGTCACCCGTCCGCGTGAAGCGGTGCAACTGTCGCTGTTCGACTGCGAGTACGACGCCTAGCTTCGTCACCGGAGGTGATCGAGGCATGACTGCGAGTGCTGCCAGGGTCATGAACGAGAGCTTCACGGTCGCTGCGGACGGCTCCTACGCCGCCAGGCTCACCACGCAGCCCGGCTCGGAGCTGTGGTATCCGGAGCGCTGGACGCTCGACGGCCCGGAGCCGTACGCGGTGCCGCTGCCCGTGGAACAGCCCGAGGAGGCCGACAGCGGTGTACTGCCGCTCGCGGACGGACGGGTGCTGATCGCCCGCCGGGCGCAGGGACGTTACTCCTTGGCGCTGCTCTACCCCTCGGGCCCGGAGACCGGTGAGCGACGGCTGGGCACCGTGGAGACGGACGAGTTGCGGCTGCTGCCCCCGGCGCCCTGCGGCGTCCGCGCCTACGCCCTGGCCCGGGAGCCGGACGGCCGCGCCACCGGCGTCTGGCTGGTGGCCGACGGCTCCTGCCGCCCGCCTGTCCGGGTCGCACGCCTGGGCGGCCGGTGCTCCGGCGGCGCCTGGCTGGACCCCGAGGGGCGGCTGCTCGCCCTCGACGCCGCGGGCCCGGACGGCGAGGGGCCCGTCAAGTCGGTCGCGGTGGACCTCGGCGCGGGCGGCGACGTCTCACCGCTACTGGAGATCACCGAGGAGAGCGACGACCGGCTGCTGCTGGCCGACCGGGACAGCGGCCTGCTGCTCGTCCGCTCGAACGCGCCGGGTGAGGAGCGGCTGGGCTGGGGGGTGCTGGGCAGCCACCGCCCGGTCCGGTTCCCCGAGGCGCTGCATCCCGAAGACACCCGGCTGACGCCAATCGCCGTGCAGCCCGGGCAGACGCTGCTGCCCGAGCGGTGCGCGGTGGCGCTGCGCGTGGACCCCGCGCCAAGGGTGCCGTGCGGGCCTTCGGGAGCCGGCGGCCCGGGAGGGGCCTGGCTGGCCGTGTGGCGGCCGGGGCTGCGGGAGTTGCGGCACCTGGCGGGCCCGCCGGGGTGGCTGACGGGGCACGCACTGTGGACGGCCGACGGCGAGCTGCGCGTCCCCTGTTCGACGGCGCACAACCCGTGCGGGCTGGCGCGGATGCGCACACCGCTGCCGGACGAGGAGGAGGGCGCCGCCGACCCACCGTCCGGGCCGCCGCCCGCCCCCGCCCCCGTGCCCGCTCCCGGGGCGGCGCTCGGACCGGTTCCCGGACCGGTTCCCGGACCGGCACCGGGTGCGCCGCCGAGGGCGGCCGAGCGGGCGGAGCCGACGGCTCCGGCCGGTGGTGACGTCACGGCTCTACAACATCGTGATCACGGAGTACCGCCGTCCGGACTGCTGGGTTCCATGGTGCGCAGAAGGGTTTCCGCAGGCAGTGCCCGCTCGTTCGGGGCCGGGGCCGAACCGGTGCCCAAACCGGTCCCCCTCCAGCAGGCCCCGTTGACCAGCGGAACGGCGTGACCGGCCGGTGAAACGGATCGAGAGGCGCTCGGTCGGGTCGATAAACTCCGCCGGGTACGACGGCAGAGCAAGAGATTGACGGAGTGCCATCACGATGTCGAACACCCAGACCGAGACGCCCAGCGACACGCAGACGGCCGGCGAGGGGACTCACCGGGGGAAGCACAGGGGGGAAGCCGCCGCACATGAGGAGCAGACCGTAGCGGCCCGGGGGCGCCACCGCCGTCCCGAGCCCGCGCAGTAACCGGCGGGGCGGGCGGACGGTTCGTCGCCCACCCCGTGCGAGCACGTGACGGGCCCCGGCCCGCCGCCCGGAACGGCGCGGCGGGCCGGGGCTTCGCCGTCCGTGTCAGTCCTTCTTGAGGCCCAGCACCTCGACCGCGGCGAAGTTCTCCTGCGCCGAGCGCTCGGCGAAGTACGGGGTCAGTCGCTCGTCCAGTTCCTCGACGGTGAACATGTCCTTGCCGGTGTCGAACTTGGCGGCCACCTTGGGCCGCTCCAGCAGCGCCACCGTGCCGCCGTGCACCACCAGCACCTGCCCGTTGATCCGGGCCGCCGCCGGGGAGGCCAGATAGCCCACCAGCGGTGAGACATGTTCCGGCGCCAGCGGGTCGACGCCGTCCGCCGGTGCCTCGATCCCCTGGAAGACGTCCTCGGTCATCCGGGTGCGCGCCCGAGGACAGATGGCGTTCACCGTCACCCCGTACTTGGCCAGCGCGCCCGCCGTGGAAGTCGTCAGACCGACGATGCCGCCCTTGGCCGCCGCGTAGTTGGGCTGGCCCGGTGAGCCCGCCAAGAAGGCCTCGGAGGAGGTGTTGACGATCCTCCCGTAGACGGGTCCGCCCGCCGCCTTCGCCGCCGCGCGCCAGTGCGCGGCGGCGAAACGGGTGGTGGCGAAGTGGCCCTTGAGATGGACGCGGACGACCGCGTCCCACTCCTCCTCGCTCATCGAGAAGACCATCCGGTCCCGCAGGATGCCCGCGTTGTTGACCAGCACCTCCAGCGACCCGAAGGTGTCCAGGGCCAGCCGGACCAGCTCGCGGGCCTGTGCGAGGTCGGCCACGTCGCCGTGGTGGGCGACGGCCTCGCCCCCCGCCTCCCGGATCTCGGCGGCGACCTGTTCGGCGGGCGTCCTCGCTGCCCCGCCGCCTTCCCCAGCTGCCGGGGACCCCGAAGGTGCTCCCTGGCCCGCCCCCTCCACGTCGTTGACGACGACCCGTGCGCCCAGCCGCCCCAACTCCAGCGCCTCGGCGCGCCCCAAACCGCGCCCCGCACCGGTCACGATGGCGGTTCTGCCCTGCAAACAGCCCTGCACAGACATACGGTCCTTCCTCGGTGGCTCGCGCTCGCGGGTCGCGCTAGAGGGAGATGCTGGTGCGGAGCGCCTCCCCCGTGCGCATCTGGTCGATGGCCTCGTTGATCTCTTCGAGGCGCACCCGGTGGGTGATCAGCCCCTCCAGCTCGATCCGCCCGGCGCGCCACAGCGCCACCGCGCGGTCGTAGGACCGCAGCACGTCGCCGCCGCCGTAGAGGGAGGGGAGGATGCGCTTCTCGTCGAAGAACAGCTCGAACATGTTGAACTGGAGCTGGTCGTCCATGGCGCCCGCCCCCACCACGCACAGCGTGCCGCCGCGCCGGGTGGCCTCGTAGGCGGTGCGGGCCGTCGCCGATCTCCCGACGACCTCGAAGACGTGGTCGAACCCCTCGTCCGCGGTGATCCGGCGCTTGGCGTCGGCGAGTTCTTGCGGCGCCACCGCCTCCGTCGCACCGAAGCGCAGCGCGGCCTCGCGGCGCCCGGCGACCGGGTCGACGGCCACGATATGCGCGGCCCCGCAGACCCGGGCCCCCTGGATGGTGCTGATGCCGACGCCTCCGCAGCCGATGACGGCCACCGACGTGCCGGCCTCCACCCGTGCGGTGTTGAAGACCGCTCCCAGCCCTGTGGTGACACCGCAGCCGATGAGCGCGGCGACCTCGTACGGCACGTCGTCCGGTATCGGCACCGCGCAGGGCGCGTCGAGGACGACCTCTTCGGCGAAGGTACCCGTGCCGGCGAAGCCGAAGACCTCGCCCCCTTCGGCGGTACCGCCCGTGGTGCGGCGGAAGTTGGGGGTGCCCGCGTTCATGAATCCGGCCAGGCACAGATGGCGCTGGCCGCGGCGGCAGGCGGGACAGCTGTTGCAGGGGGGAAGCCAGCACACCACGACGCGGTCGCCCGGCGCGAGGTGGGTCACCCCCTCCCCCGTCTCCAGCACTTCGCCCGCACCCTCGTGTCCGGGCACGAACGGGGCCGGCTGCGGCAGCACTCCGCTCATCGCGGAGAGGTCGGAGTGGCACAGTCCGGTGGCCTTGATCCGGACCCGCACCTTGCCGGGACCGAATGCGGCCGGCTCGATGTCGTCGACGACTTCGAGTTTGTCCTGGCCTGTTTCGAGCAGTACCGCTGCGCGCATGGTTCAGCTCCCATCGAGGTTGTGGGCGAAGGTTCCGCCGGGCGGGGTCCCTCCCGGTGGCATGCGACCGCGGCGCGGCTAGCCGTAGGTCACCACGCCGTCCCCCAGTACCGGCGCGTCCTCCCGCTCCGGGACGGTCGCGGTCAGCTGGAGGCGCCCCTCGTCCAAGTGCCAGGCCCGCACCCGCAGGCTCTCCCCGGGGTGGACGATCCCCGCGAACCGCACGGAGTACGACGAGACCCGCGCCACGTCCCCGTCGAGTGCGCCGTCCACGACGGCCTTCAGCGCCATCCCGTACGAGCACAGCCCGTGCAGAATGGGCCGGTCGAACCCGGCGAGCCGGGCGAAGTCAGGGTCGGCGTGCAGTGGGTTCCAGTCGCCGGAGAGACGGTACAGCAGCGCCTGGTCCTCCCGGACGGGACGCTCGGCGACGAGGTCGGGCTCCCGCTGCGGGGGCTCCAGCCGACCGGAGGGTCCGCGCTCGCCGCCGAAGCCGCCTTCGCCGCGGACGAAGATCTGGGCCCGGCTGGTCCACAGCGGGCCGTCCTCGTCGGCGACGTCGGTGCGCAGTACGAGGATCGCGGCCTTGCCCTTGTCGTAGATGTCCGCGACGCGCGCGGTCGCGGTGGCGTGGCCGTCGACGGGGATCGGGCGGTGCAGCTCGATGGACTGGGTGCCGTGCAGTACGGCGGCCAGGTCGACCTCGATGCCGGGCGCCGAGAGTCCGCCGACCACGCCCATGCCCGCACCGGCGACGGTGGCGAACGACGGCAGGACGTGCAGCCTGCTCTCCAGGGTGTAGCGCAGCTCGGCCGGGTCGGTGGCCGGCACACCGGCGCCGAGTCCGAGGTGGTAGAGCTGGACGTCCTTGTGGCCCCAGGAGATCTCGGTGCTGCGGGGCTCGGCCGCGAGGGCCTTCGCTACGTCGATGGGCATCGGAAGCTGGGCTCCTTGTCGCTCGGGCCTGTGGGCGGAAGACCCTGGCCCGGCCGTCCGCACCGTCGGCCGGGCCAGGGCCGCTGGGGACCGGCCGGACGCCCCCCGCCGGAGAACGGCCGCAGTAGAACACGTTCTCATCGATCGGCTACCTGTATAACGCAGTCCCCTGGACAAGGGAAGAGCTGACGTACCGTCAGCTGCTGGCCGGCGCAGCCGGTACCGCGCCGCGGCCGGAACCGGTGACATTTGTCCCACCCGGCCGCCCACATTCGTATCTGCCCAGCTCACGGCAGCGCGCCGTACCGTCGACGCCATGACGACAGCACTAGGCGTGACCACAACGGCGGTGACGCGGGCGCGGCCCGCGCGGGACGGCAAGGGGCCGGGAAAGTACACCTTCCTGCCCTGGCTCTTCATGGGACTCGGCGCCTTCTCCCTGCTGCTCGACCTGGAGGACGACATGGAGGTCGTCGCGCAGGTCGCCTCCGGTGACGAGATCATGCGGGCGGCGCTGGACGCGGAACCCGACGTGGCGCTGCTCGACATCGAGCTGCCCGGCCGCAGCGGGCTGGACGCCGCGGCGGAGCTGCGCGAGCGGCTGCCCTCGTGCGCGGTGCTGATCCTCACGACGTTCGGCAGGCCCGGCCATCTGCGCCCCGCGATGGAGTCCGGGGCCCGCGGCTTCCTCGTCAAGGACGGACCCGTCGAGGAACTGGCCGGAGCGATCCGCAAGGCACTGGCGGGCGAACGCGTCATCGACCCGGCACTGGCCGCGGCGGCGCTGAGCACCGGGCCCAACCCGCTGACACAGCGGGAACGCGAGGTGCTGTCCGCCGCCGCGGACGGCTCCACCGTGGCGGACATCGCCGCCCGGCTGCATCTGTCGAGCGCGACCGTGCGCAACTATCTGTCCGCCGCCATCGGCAAGACCGCCACCCGCAATCGGATGGAGGCGCTGTCCGCGGCCCGCCGCAACGGATGGCTTTGAGTCCTCGCCTGCTCCGATGAGGGGGTGCCCCTGCGGGAGCGTCGCCGGCTGCGCAGGAAGGGCAAGCCCTAGTCCTTCGCCGTGCGCGGCAGCGCGATCAGCATGAACAGCACACACGCGCCGAGCAGTGCGGCGCCCGCGTAGAAGGCCGTGCCGTATCCGGCGGCCAGCGCCGCGGGGCCCTCGTCGGAGCCGGTGCGGGCCGCGGCGACCGTGGAGAGCACGGCAAGTCCCAGTGCGCCGCCCATCGTGCGGCCGGTGCCGAACAGCCCCGACAGCAGGCCGGCCTCGCCCGGGTCGTCGGTCGCGGTGGCGATGGTGGCCAGCGGCGTCGCGGCCAGCCCGGCACCGAGCGCCATCAGCACGCCGGGCCCCAGCAGCGTCGTCACATAGGCGCCGTCGGCGTCCATGGTGCCCTGCCACACATAGCCCAGCCCCGCCATCGCGGAGCCGGCGACGGCAAGGTGGCGGTCGCCCATCCGCGCCATCAGAAACGGTGCGATCTTGGAGCCCAGGACGATGGTCAGCGAGTGCGGCACCAGCGCGAAGCCGGCCTGCAGCGGCGTGTAGTGCAGCACGTTCTGGGTGTAGAGGGACAGGAAGTACCACATGGCGAACATCGCCAGCCCGTTGATGAAGATGGCGACGTTGGCCGAGGAGACGGCGCGGCTGCGGAACAGCCGCAGCGGCACCAGCGGTTCGGGGGAGCGGGCCTCCACCGCGACGAACAGCGCCAGCATCAACAGCCCGGCGGCCAGCGGGCCCAGTGCGCTGGCCGCCGTCCAGCCCGCGCTGTCCGTCCGTACGATGCCGTAGGCCACAGCGCCCAGGCCCAGCGTCGCCAGCAGCGCGCCGGGCACATCCAGCCGCCGTACCGACTCCTCGCGGCTCTCGGTCAGCCACCCGGCCGCCGCGGCCAGCACCAGCACCCCCACCGGGACGTTGATCAGCAGGACCCAGCGCCAGGACAGTGCGTCGGTGAGCACACCGCCCACCAGCCCGCCCGCGGCACCGCCGCCCGCGCCGACCGCCGACCAGGTGGCTATCGCCTTGGTACGGGCCGGGCCCTCCGGGACGGACGTCGTCAGCAGGGTGAGTGTGGCGGGTGCCAGTATCGCGGCACCCATCCCCTGGACACCGCGGGCCGCCAGCAGCTGCCAGGGCTCCTGGGCCAGGCCGCCGGCCAGGCTCGCGGCGGTGAACAGCGCGAGCCCCGTCAGGAACACCCGCTTGCGGCCGAACAGGTCGGCGGCCCGGCCGCCGAGCAGCATCAGCCCGGAGAAGGTGAGGGTGTAGGCGTTGACCACCCACTGCAGGCCGGTCGGGGAGAGGGAGAGGGTGTCGCGCATGGAGGGGAGGGCGACGTTGACGACGGAGACGTCGAGCACGACGAGGAACTGACCGGCACACGCGGCCAGTACGACCGCCCACAAGCGGGGCGCCTTGGCGGCGGAGCCGGATATGGAGGGGGAACTCGCGGGCTGTGCGGTCTGCGGCATGCGCGTAGTGTGACACCTGGCCGGGCCGGTCAGCGGCGGAGCAGTGTGACCACCGCGGCGCCGCCCAGTCCGATGTTGTGGGCGAGGCCCACCCGCGCGCCGTGCACCTGCCGGCCGCCCGCCAGGCCCCGCAGCTGCCAGGTCAGCTCCGCGCACTGGGCGATCCCGGTGGCGCCCAGCGGGTGCCCCTTGGAGATGAGGCCGCCGGAGGGGTTCACGACCCACCGGCCCCCGTACGTCGTCGCCCCGGAGGCCACCAGTTCGCCCGACTCCCCGTCCGCGCACAGGCCCAGCGCCTCGTAGGTCAGCAGTTCGTTGACCGAGAAGCAGTCGTGCAGTTCGATCACGTCCACGTCCTCGGCGCCCAGGCCGCTCTCCTCGTACGCGCGGGTGGCCGCGGCCCGCGACATGGGGCGGCCCACCACATCGATGCAGGAGCCGGAGGCGAAGCTGTCCTCGGTGTCCGTGGTCATCGCCTGCCCGGCGACGGCCACCGCCTGGTCCTGGAGCCCGTGCTCGCGTACGAAGCGCTCGGAGGCGAGGACGGCCGCCGCCGCACCGTCGGAGGTCGGCGAGCACTGCAGCTTGGTCAGCGGGTCATGGACGGTGCGGGCGCCGAGGATGTCGGCCCGCGTGTGGACGTCCCGGAACTGGGCACAGGGGTTGGCCGCCGAGTGCCGGTGGTTCTTCTCCGCCACGGCGGCGAGCTGTTCGCGGGTGGTGCCGTACCGCTCCATGTGCTCGCGGGCCGCGTTGCCGAAGATCTGCGCGGTGGGCGGTGTCGTCCCGAAGCCGTGCCGCGCGGCCATGACGCCGTAGTGCCGTGCGACGGGGGACGCCGCGAAGTCGCCGCTGCCGGCGCCCGCGCCCAGGGCGCCCTTCTTCATCTGCTCGAAACCCAGCGCCAGCACGCAGTCGTTCAGCCCCGAGGCCACGAACTGGCGGGCCATCAGCAGCGCCGTGGAGCCGGTGGCGCAGTTGTTGTTGACGTTGTAGACGGGGATGCCGGTGAGACCGAGCTGGTAGACGGCGCGCTGGGCCGCGGTGGAGGGCTGTTGGCAGTGGCCGACGACGGCCTGCTCGATCAGGCCGTAGTCGAGCCCCGCGTCGGTGAGCGCGGCGCCGCCCGCCTCCTGGGCCATCTCCCAGTACCGCCACTCACGCGACTCGGGCTTGACGAACCGGGTCATCCCGACGCCGACGACGAACGCTGTACCGGTCATCCGTGCTCCTTGGGCTGTGGCCGGTCCGGTCAGATGAGGGGGCGGGGCTCCGGGTCGCGGGGCAGGCCGAGCAGCCGCTCGGCCACCACGTTGCGCTGGATCTGGGTGGTGCCGCCGGCGATGGTCAGGCACCGGGACATCAGGAAGCCGTGTACGGCGCCGCTGCCCGCGCCCTCGCACACCGCGCCGTAGGGGCCCAGCACTTCGAGGGCGAGTTCGGCGACCTTCTGCTGGTGCGGGGTCTGGATCAGCTTGCGGACACTGGCGCCGGCGCCCGGGTCGAGGCCCTCGACGCGCTGCAGCGTGGTGCGCAGCGAGATGCAGGCCAGCGCGTGCGCCTCGGCGGCCAGCGCACCGAGCCGTGCGCGCACCGTGTCGTCGGCGGATCCCAGCCCCTGGAGCAGCGCTTCGAGGCCGGTGCCGAAGGTGAGCTGGTCGGCCATGTGGACGCGCTCGTTGCCCAGCGTGTGCCGGGCCACCCGCCAGCCGTCGTTCACCTCGCCGACCACCGCGTCGGCGGGCAGCCGCACCTCGTCGAAGCGGACCTCGTTGAACAGCGCGTCCCCGGTCATCTCCTTGAGCGGGCGGACCTCGATGCCGGCGGTGTGCTTCATGTCGACGAGGAAGAACGTCAGCCCCTGGTGCTTGGGCGCTGCGGGGTCCGTGCGGGCCAGCAGGATGCCCCAGTCCGCCCGCTGCGCGGCGGAGGTCCACACCTTCTGCCCGTCGACCCGCCAGCCACCGTCCGAGGTGCGCTCGGCGAGGGTGCGCAGCGACGCCAGGTCCGAGCCGGCGTCCGGCTCGGAGAACAGCTGGCACCACAGCACGTCGCCGCGCAGCGTGGGCAGGAGGTGCCGGGCGCGCTGCTCCTCGGTGCCGTAGGTGAGCAGGGAGGGCACGACCCAGGTGGCGATGCCCAGGTCGGCGACCTTCACCCCGGCCTCCGCCAACTCCCGCTGCACGGCCAGTTGCTGGACGGGTCCCGCCCCGAGCCCGTACGGCTTCGGCAGGTGCGGGGAGGCGTAGCCGGTGGGCGCCAGCGTGCGGCGGGCGGTGGCGGGGTCCTGGCCGCGGGCGGGCGCTATGGCCTCGCGCGCGGCGGGGCGGTACGCCTCCGCCTCGGGCGGCAGTTCCATCCGCACCTCGCGGCGTGCCCCGTCGACGGCGAGCCGGGCGGCCCGCAGCCGGTGCGCGGTGCCGGTGCCGAGCAACTGCCGCGCCACCACGGCCCGGCGCAGATACAGATGGGCGTCGTGCTCCCAGGTGAAGCCGATACCGCCGAGGATCTGCACACAGTCCTTGGCGCAGCTGTAGGCGGCCTCCAGCGCGGTGGAGGCCGCCAGCGCCGCCGTCAGGCCGCGTACCTGCGCGGTGACCGCCTCCTCGCCGGCCGCGCGCGCCGCGTCCCAGGTGAGGGCGCGGGCCTGCTCGACACGGACGAGCATGTCGGCACACAGGTGCTTGACGGCCTGGAACTGTCCGATGGGCCGCCCGAACTGCTCGCGGGTGCCCGCGTACACGGTCGCCGTCTCCAGCGCCCAGGCAGCCACCCCGCACGCCTCGGCCGACAGCAGGGTGCACGCCAGGTCGCGTACACAGGCGCTGTCCAGGGCCAGTACGCGGGTGGCCGGAATCCGTGCCCGGTGCGCCTCCACCTCGGCGGTGGGGCGCAGCGGGTCGGTGCTCTCGTGCGCGCGTACGCCGAGCGCGGCGGCGTCCACGGCGAACCACAAGGGCGCGCCGGGGCCGCCCCCCGGCGCCTCCCCGGCCCGGTCGGCGGCCAGCAGGAGCAGATCGGCCTGGGCGCCGCCGAGGACGGGTGGCGCGGTGCCGTCCAGTATCCAGCAGCCGTCCGGGCCCTCCGTCGCGGTGAGGGAGCCCGCGGCGAACGCCACGGCGCCGATGCGCTCACCTGCGGCCAGGGACCGGACCAGCTCGGGCCGGCCGCCCCCCGTGTACAGGAGTTCGGCGGCGATCACGTGCGGCAGATACGGGCCCGGCAGCGCGGCGCGGCCGGTCTCCTCCAGCACGACGGCCAGGTCGAGCAGTGAGCCGTCCGCGCCGCCGTACGTGGCGGGCAGCCGCAGCCCGCACAGCCCCTGCCCGGCGAGCCCGTCCCAGAAGCCGGGCCGGCCCGCGCCCGGTGGGGTGTCCAAGAGCTTGCGCCGCTCCTCGGGCGGCAGGGCGCGCGCCGTCCAGCCCCGCACGGACTCGGCCAACTCCCGCTGCTCCAGCGTGGTCCCGATGCTGTCGGTGCTCCCGTTCCGCCTGCCCGCTCCCCTGCCGATGCCCATGCGGGGCACAGTAGAACACGTTCCAGTAGGAAGGAAGGCGGGGCAAAGGCGGGAAAGGCGTCCGGCGGCCGGGCCGTACGGTCACATGGCGGGCTCGGGGCCGGTCACCTTCACCTTTCCGCAGCCGATCCGCTCGGCCTCGGCGGAGACGTAGGCGGGCAGCAGCTCCACCATCGGCTCGCGCTTGCCGTCGACCCGCTCCTGCTGCACCAGGAAGGCGACGGGACCGGTCTGGCAGGTGGCGATGTAGACGCTCATGTCGCCGAAGACCCCGCCGAAGCCGTCGCCGCGGAACCGTACGGGGCTGCTGTAGGCCAACGGTATGACGAAGCCGGCCAGGTTCGGGTTCTCGATCGTGGTGAACCGGGTCGCGTCCAGGTCGAAGTTCCGGCCGTACTCGCACGAGTGCGCCGGACCCGAGACGTCGGTGGTGACGCGCATCGCCTTGGCATCGTCCCCCGAGCCCTTCAACAGCGCGGGCAGCCGGGTGCCCTTCAGGCCGCACAGCTCCTCCGCGCCGTGCTCGTCCAGGGGCCGGCGCTCCGGGAGCCGGGCCAACTCGCCCGGCTGCGGAAAGCGCCCCTGGCACCCCTTCTCGGCCAGCACACCGTTGGTCAGCTCGATCACGGCGTCGGCCATCGCGGTCCGGTACTCGCGTGCCTTGTCCGGGTCTTCCTCGAACGAGTCGAGCGAGCCGGAGGAGAGCGAGACCACCGTCGGCGGATCGTCGTGACCCCCGCCGCCCGTGCAGCTCTCGGGCAGGGCCACCCAGGCACGGGAGGGGGAGACCATGCCCGGGGTGTCACCGCCCAGCGGAACCATCGCCGGGGAGAGGAACTGGCGGGTCCACTCGCGCGCGCCCCGGCCGTTGAACTGTTCGAGCCTTCGGACCTGCGCCGAGATCTCCCACTTGAGCTCGTCGTCCTCCCAGCGCTGGACACGGCACTCGGTGCTGGAGCCGCCGATGTCGCCGGTCGTCCGCAGCGACAACTCGGCCGACCTGATGTCCCCGTTCGTGACGAGGCGGTCCACGGTGTCGGCGGACAGCGAGCCCCAGCACATGTCCCGGGACATGAAGGGCAGTTCCCCCGCGCGCCAGGCCGCGGTTCCCCCGGCCAGCAGCGCCCCGACGACGGCGCCGACGACGGCCGCGCCCGGCCTGCCGCGGAGCAGCCGCCGCAGCCGCCCACCCCGCGGGGCCGGGGGCGGGGCCGAGACAGCTTCCCGCTGCGGCTCGTGCTCCTCCCGGCCGGGGACGGACTTCGGCTCCGCGTCGGACTCCGGCTCCGTGTGGGGCTCCGGTCCCGCATCGGTCTCCGGTCCCGCGTCGGACTCCGGTCCCGCGTCGGACTCCGGTCCCGCGTCGGACTCCGGTCCCGCGTCGGACTCCGGTCCCGCGTCGGACTCCGGTCCCGCGTCGGACTCCGGTCCCGCGTCGGACTCCGGGGCCGGTGCGGGTGCCGGGGTCCGGGTGGGGTCCGGCTCCTCCTGAGGCATCTGGTCCCTCTCCCTGTCCCTGTCCTGTTCTTCGGGCCGCTGTTCGCTCATGACGCGGGCGCCACCGGGGCGCAGCCGAGGCGGTCGGCGACGGAGCCGGCGGTGGCCGCGAACACCCGGCGCGGGCCGGAATCGGCGGCGGCGGACAGGAGGCCGTCGAGTTCCATGAAGAAGACGGTGGGCCTGCCGTTGCAGGTGACGGTGAGCAGCCCGCGCTCGTCGCCGACCTTCCCCTTGCCACGCCAGCCCTTGCCGGGTGACGCCTCGGGCGCCAGCCCCGTGAAGAGGGCGGCGAGCCGGGGCCGGGAGACCATCACGAACAGGGCCGCGGAGGTGGGATTGCGCACGTCCGTCTCGTCGATCACCGAACAGGTCTGCAGATCGTCGCGGACGGCCCCGATCCGCGCCTTGTAGCGGTCGTTCTTGTCCAGATCGAACCGGAAGCCGGGGATGCGGCACAGCTCCCGCCCCTGTGCGGAGAGGTCGTCGTCGGCGTCTGCGGCGGCGAGCGGCGAGGTGACCGCGAACGGCTCGCCGGGCGCGCAGCCCGCCTGCCCCGCGGCCTTGTTCGCGAGGGAGAGCAGCAGCTCGGCGACCTGCGCCTCGGAGCCCACGAAAGCCGCCGAGCGCAGGGGGGAGTTCGAGGAGCCCTCGACGGTCACCACGGTGGGCCGCCCGTCGGAGGTGTCGCACTTCTCCGGGAGGACGAAGACGGCACGCCGGTTGCCCACCAGCCCGGGCAGACCGTCCGGCAGCGGCGCCGACTCCGCGTCCAGGAAGTCCCGCAGCCACGCGCGCCGGTCGGTGGCACCGCGCGGTACGGGTGCGACCTCGGCGGTGACCCGCTCCTGGTGGTCGGTCTCCTGGACGGAGCCGCCGTACGGGTCGCCGGTCTGCGTACTGCTGTCACCGGCGGCGGACTTCTCCTTCAACGTCACCGAGCAGGTGGCACGCCCGCCCTTGCGGGGTGCGGCGGACTGCTTGCCGGTGCGCTCGTACCCGTCCAGGTCGCTGTCGAGGAGGTCGGGAACGTCGCCGTCGCTCTCCTGCCAGGCACCCCAGCAGTAACTCGCCTTGTCGAACGGCCAGGTACCGGTGGCCCAGGTGCCAAGCCCGGCGCCGGCCAGTACGCCGAGTCCCAGCAGCACCGCGAGACCTTTGCGGCGCCGGGACGCCCCGCCGGCGGACGTATCGGACCTGTCGCTTCCCGTCACTCCACTCCCCCGTGTCCCGTAACAGTCCGGTGAGGGTACCTGCCGCCCGTGCGGCCGTTGCCGGTAGGGCAGCATGGAGCAGCCCACCGCACGGCAGCAGCCCAGCCCTCCCGGATGAACAGCGGACCCGGTGAGCGTGAGCCGGCCGACGACAGCAGAGGAACGAGCGATGAACCGTCCCGCCCCCGAAGCCAGTACGCGCGCCGCGTTCGAGGCGGCGAAGGGGTTCATGCCGCTGGAGGAGGGCCTGGCACTGTACGCGGCGGCTGTCGAGGCGGGCGCGCTGGGGTTGCCGCTGCTGGAGGTCGGCACCTACTGCGGGCGCTCGACCCTGCTGCTGGCCGACGCGGCCCGGCGTACCGGTGTGACGGCGCTCACCGTCGACCACCACCGGGGCAGCGAGGAGCAGCAGCCGGGCTGGGAGTACCACGATCCGGAGGTGGTCGATCCGGTCGTCGGGAGGATGGACACGCTGCCCACCTTCCGCCGTACGCTCCACGCGGCGGGCCTGGAGGAGCACGTGGTCGCGCTGGTGGGCCGCTCGCCCCAGGTGGCGGCGGTGTGGGGGGCGCCGCTCGGGCTCGTCTTCATCGACGGCGGCCACACCGAGGAGCACGCCACCGCCGACTACGAGGGCTGGACGCCGCACCTGGCGCCGGGCGGGCTGCTGGTCATCCACGACGTCTTCCCCGACCCGGCCGACGGCGGCCAGGCCCCGCACCACATCCACGAGCGCGCCCTGGCCTCGGGCGAGTACACCGCCGGCCCCGCCACCGGCTCGCTGCGGGTGCTGCGACATGGCTGACGATCCGGGAACCGGACGGAGGCGGGGCGGCCCCGAGGCTCTAGCATCGGTGCCCGTGTCGAATGGATGCTTCGTGGGGCGGCGGCGAGCAGGCCGGCGTATGGCGGCCGTGCTGGTCGCGGGGGCCGTGTGCCTGGGTGCCGCCGGGTGCGGGGCGTTCGGCGACAGCGAGGACGGCGGGAGCGACCGGCCGTCCCGTTCCTCACCGACCGCGACCGGCGAGCGCGAGGGCCGGAGCGGCGAGAAGGACGACGACAAGCACGACGACGACAAGCACGGCGGCAAGGAGGAGCGCGGCGGCAAGGACGACGACGGGCGCCAGGGGGCGCGCAAGCCCGGGGCCTCACCGCTGCGGGGCAAAGTGATCGTCCTCGACCCGGGCCACAATCCGCGCAATCGCGACCAGCCCGGCAAGATTTCCCGGCACGTCGATATCGGCACGGGAAAGAAGGAATGCGACACCACGGGCACCGCAACCAATTCCGGTTACGCGGAGGCCGAGTTCACTCTCGATCTGGCGCGCCGCGTCCGTACACAGCTACGAGAACGCGGTGCGACCGTCAAGTTCACCCATGACGGCAAGGAGCCGTACGGCCCGTGCGTGGACGAACGTGCGAGGAAAGGGAATCAAGCACAAGCGGACGCCGCCATTTCGCTCCATGCGGACGGCGCACCCGCCGGAAGCCGCGGTTTCCATGTGATTCTCCCCGCATCCGTGCACAAGGGGGAGGCCGACACCCGCAAGATCGTGGGCCCCTCCCGGCAGCTGGGCACCGACCTGCGCGACGCGTTCCGCAAAGCCACCGACGAGCCGCCCGCGAACTACCTGGGCGACGGCAACGGTTTGGACACCAGAGGCGATCTGGGCGGACTCAACCTCAGCAAAGTCCCCAAAGTCTTCCTCGAATGCGGCAACATGCGTGACCCGGCCGATGCCGCGCTCCTCACGTCGGAGAAGTGGCGTGAAAAGGCGGCGCGCGGGGTCGCGGACGGCATCACCGCATTCCTCGACTGAGAGACGGGGAAGCATGAAACCGACAGGCGAACCCCCCGGCGCGGCCCGTAGTGTCATCCGTACGATGGGGTGCTCACCCCCGGCAGACCTCAACCATGACAAGACCGATTAAGGACCCCACGTGAACATCCGCTCGCTCACGCGAGGCGACGGCGCGGTGATAGGAGCAGCGGTGCTGCTGTTCATCGCTTCGTTCCTCGATTACTTCTCGACAGAGTGCGACGGCCCTGCTGAGTACTGTGACAAGGCGCCGAGCTTCAACGCCTGGGAGGACACGGACCAGCTGCTGATCGTCCTGCCTTCGGTGTTCCTGGCAGGCATCATCGGTGCCGCGCTGCTGGTCATCGGCCGCTTCCTGCCGGAGGGCCGCAAGTTGGGCCCGGTGACGCTGCCGCAGCTCGGAACCGGCCTGATCCTGACCTCCGCGTGGGGTGCGGTGTGGTCGCTGATGCTCGCGCCGGACGGCGCCAACGTCAGCGCCGGTGCCATCCTGGCGCTGCTCGCCACCCTGATCGCCGCGGTCGCCGCGTTCATCACGCCGATCGTCCCGGCCCTCGGCGCCCCGCTGGTGCCCGCGGGCGGCGCGGGCCCCGCCCCCTACGGCGGGCAGTACCCGCAGCAGGGCGGCGGCTACGGCTACCCGGGCGGCCCGCAGGCCGGCCAGCCGGGTCCCTACGGCGCACAGCCCGGTCAGGGCCAGCCGTACGGGCAGCAGCCGGGCCAGCCGCAGGCCGGCCAGCCGGGTCAGCCCGGCCCGGCGCAGCCCGCGGGCGGCGCCCAGGGTCCCGCCGGTGGCGCCCCGGACCCGAACTTCCAGCCGTTCTGGTTCGCCGTCCCGATGGCGCGTCCGCTCTTCCCCGAGGACGGCTCGCCGCAGCCGATCGCCGAGTTGGCGCCGGGCACCTGGTACCTGGCCGTGGAGCAGCGCGGTCAGGCACTGATCGCGCAGACGCAGGACGGCCGCCGCGGCGTCCTGCAGGACACCTCCAACATCCAGCGCGGCTGAGCCGCAGCCGGCAGCACAGCGGCCCCTCGCCCTTCCGGGCGGGGGGCCGTTGCCGTACGCTGCCGGACCAGCGAACTGACGTCCTGTCAGCTCAGGGCGGAGCGGTGCTGCGGCGGAAGAGGGAGGCGGGCGGATGCGGCTGGGACTGGCGCTCGGCTACTGGGGGCGCGGCCCCGACCCGCGCCACCTCGAACTCGTCCGCCAGGCCGAGGAGCTGGGCTACCACTCGGTGTGGACCGCCGAGTCGTGGGGCTCGGACGCGTTCACCGCGCTCACCTGGATCGCCGCGCACACCTCACATATCCGGTTGGGCACCGCGGTCGCCCAGATGGCGGCCCGCACCCCGACCGCCACCGCGATGCACGCGCTCACCCTCGACCACCTCTCCGGCGGCCGGCTGCTGCTCGGTCTGGGACTGTCCGGGCCGCAGGTGGTGGAGGGCTGGTACGGGCGCCCGTTCCCGGCCTCCCCGCTCACCCTGACCCGCGAGTACGTGGACGTCGTACGGCAAGTGCTGCGCCGCAAGGCGCCCGTACGGCTGGACGGGCGCTACCACACGCACCCGTACGCCGGCCTGGACGGCACCGGCATGGGCAAGCCGCTCAAGCCGATCACCCACCCGCTGCGCGCCGATCTGCCGGTACTGCTGGGGGCCGAGGGCCCCAAGAACGTCGCGCAGACCGCCCGTATCGCCGACGGCTGGCTGCCTCTGTACTGGTCGCCCACCCGGGCCCCGGTGTACGAGGCCGCGCTGGCCGAGGCACCGCCCGGATTCCTGGTAGCCCCGATGGCACAAGCCCGCGTCTGCGACGACGTCGCGGAGGGGCTGCTGCCGGTCAAGGCGATGCTCGGCTTCTACATCGGCGGTATGGGCCACGCGCGCCGCAACTTCCACGCGGAGCTGATGGGGCGCATGGGATACGCCGAGGACGCCGCCCGCGTCCAGGCGCTCTTCGCCGAGGGGCGGCGGCAGGAGGCGGTGCACGCCGTGCCCGACGCCTTCGCGGACGAGATCTCGCTGGTCGGCCCGCGCCGGCGGATAGCGGAGCGGCTGGAGCTGTGGCGCTCCGGGCCGGTGACCGACCTGCTGGTGACGGCGCCCGACCCGAGGACACTGCGGGTGCTGGCGGAGTTGAACTGACCGGGACGGGATGTCCCGAAGGGGCGCGGGGCTGTGATGTGTGCGGCTCCGCGCGCGGGGCTCAGCAGCAGTCGGGCTCCAGCCCCTGAGGGAGACCCTCGCCCCCGAAAACCTGCACGGTGGCGTCGTCGCCGCCCAGCGCCGCGACGGCCAGCAGCAGGGCCGCCGCCGTCCAGGTGGTGCGCTCGTCGGGCCAGATCGCCTCGTCCTCGAAGACGTACCCCGTCCAGTACATGCCGTCATCCGCCCGCAGATGCTGCATCCAGCGCAGGATGTCCAGCGCGTGGTCCGACTCGCCCGTCGCCCACAGGGCCAGCGCCAGCTCCGCGCTCTCGCCACCGGTCACCCACGGGTTGGGGGTCACGCAGCGCACACCGAGACCGGGCACCACGAACCGGTCCCAGCCCTCTTCGATGCGCTCCTTGGCGGCGGGGCCGCGCAGCGCACCACCGAGCACGGGGTAGTACCAGTCCATGGAGTAGCGGCTCTTGTCGAGGAACCGTTCGGGGTGGCGGCGGATGGCGTGGCCGAGCCATCCGGCGGCCAGCTCCCAGTCGGGCTGCGGTTCCTCCCGCCGCTCGGCGAGGGCCAGTGCGCAGCGCAGGGCCTGGTAGACGGAGGAGGACCCGGTCAGCAGCGCCTCGGTGCAGGCGGTGCCGTCGGCGTCCCGCTTCCAGCCGATCTGGCCGCCGGGCTGCTGGAGCCGCAGCACGAACTCGACGGCGGCCACGACCGTCGGCCACATCCGGTCGACGAAGGTGTCGTCCCCGGTGGCCAGGTAGTGGTGCCACACCCCGACGGCCGCGTACGCGCAGAAGTTGGTCTCACGGGTGCGGTCGGTCGGTGCGGTCGCGTCTCCGTCGGCGTAGGCGGCGTACCAGGAGCCGTCGGGCAGCTGGTGGGTGGCCAGCCAGCGGTAGGCGGCCTCGGCGCGGTCGTGTTCCCCGGCGGCGTCCAGCGCCATGGCGGCCTCGACGTGGTCCCACGGGTCGAGGTGGTGGCCGCGGAACCACGGTATGGCACCGTCCGCGCGCTGTCCGGCCAGGATGCCCTCGACGGTCGACCGGGCCTGCGCGGCGGTCAGCACGCCGGGCAGCACCAGCTTCTCGGTCCGCTCCGGGCTGGTCACTTGGCCGCCGCGGCTGAGGTGTCGCGCGCCGACGGGTCGCTCAGACCGGCGGGCTGCGCGAGGTGCGGCAGATGGGGCTTGGTGGCGTAGGCGACGAAGCTCTTGCCGATCAGCGGGTCGAGGGCGCGTTCGGCGAGGCGGGTGGCGAGCGGACGCTTCATGATGTCCCAGACGAGCAGCTTGTGGTAGGCGCGCACCGGCAGGGCCGCCCGGTCGCCGTCGCGGTCGACGCCGAAGGCGCACTTGAGCCACCAGTAGGGCGCGTGCAGGCCGTGCGCGTGGTGGGTGCCGTAGGGGCGCAGTCCGGCCTCCCGCAGCTTGGCGAGGAGTTCGGTGGCGCGGTAGATGCGGATGTGACCGCCCTCGACCTCGTGGTAGGCGTCGCTCAGCGCCCAGCACACCTTCTCCGGCCCGTAACGGGGCACGGTGACGGCGAGCCGACCGCCCGGCCGCAGAACGCGCACCATCTCGGCCAGCACCCCCTTGTCGTCGGGGATGTGCTCCATGACCTCGGAGATGATGACGACGTCGAAGCTGTCGTCGGGGAAGGGCAGGGCGAGAGCGTCGCCCTCCATCGCGGTCGCGGTGGCGCCCTCGGGCGCCTCACCCGCCTCGGCCATCGCCGCGAACCAGGTGGCGACCTCGCGGATCTCCTCCGCGTTGCGGTCGAGCGCGACCACGCGTGCGCCGCGCCGGTAGCACTCGAAGGCGTGCCGTCCCGCACCACAGCCCAGGTCGAGCACACGATCGCCTGGGGCGAGCGGGAATCGGGAGAAGTCCACGGTCAGCACGGGGGATCAGCCTTCCACATGTTTTTCAGGGACGGGGGGCGGGGGTGGTGGACGCCGGTCAACGGCTGTCGGCGGCGACCCGCACCGCCTCGGCGGGCGGGCGCACCACCGGAGCGGGCGAGGTCCGCCGGGAGGGCGCCCCCATGGCGGCGCGGTAGCACTCGACGGTGCGCAGGGCCGCCTTCTCCCAGGTGAACCTCTCCAGCACCCGTCGGCGCCCCGCCGCCCCCAGCCGGACCCGCAACTCCTCGTCGCCCAGCAGCCGTACGAGCCCGGCGGCCAGCGCCCCCGCGTCGCCCGGCGGCACCGCCAGGCAGGTCTCGCCGTCGCGCCCGGCGACCTCCGGGATGGCGCCGCCGGTGGTGGCCAGCAGCGGGGTGCCGGTGGCCATCGCCTCGGCGGCGGGCAGCGAGAAGCCCTCGTACAGCGACGGCACACAGGCGACCTGGGCCGAACGGACGAGGCCGGCCAGCTCGGCGTCGCTGATGCCCTTGACGAACTCGACGGCACCGGCCAGCCCGTGGGCCTCCATCGCCTCGGCGACCGGGCCTTCCTCGGGGCGTTTGCCGACGACGACCAGATGGGCGTCGGGCCGCTCGGTACGCACCTTGGCCAGTGCCTCGATCAGGAAGACCAGGCCCTTGAGCGGGACGTCGGCGCTGGAGGTGGTGACGATACGGCCGGGCACCTCGGGCACCGCCGTATCGGGTGCGAACAGCCGGGTGTCGGCGCCGATGGGCACCACGTGGATGCGCTCGTGCGCCACGCCGAGGTCGTCGGCGATCTCCTGGCGCGACGACCCGGAGACGGTGACGACCGAGGGCAGCCTGCGGGCCACCCGGCGCTGCATGCGCGTGAAGCCGTACCAGCGGCGGACCGAGGCGCTCTGCCGCCAGCCGGCCGCCGCCTCCAGCTCCAGCCGGCGGTCGACGGTGATGGGGTGGTGAATGGTGGTCACCAGAGGGGCGCCGAGGGCCCGGACGCCGCCCAGGAGGCCGTAGCCGAGCGTCTGGTTGTCGTGGATGACGTCGAACTCGCCGCGCCGGGCGGCCAGATGGCGGCGGGCGCGCAGCGAGAAGGTGAGCGGCTCGGGGAAACCGCCCGTCCACATGGTGGCGACCTCCAGCAGATCGATCCAGTCGCGGTACTCGTCCCGCTTGGGGGTGCGGAAGGGATCGGGCTGGCGGTACAGGTCGAGGCTGGGCAGCTTGGTGAGGGTGAGCCGACCGGGTGAGCCGGCGCCGGGCCGCCCGTCGAGCGCGCCCGGCGGTGTGCCGAGGCCGTCGAG
Organism: Streptomyces sp. B15; assembly: GCF_018070605.1. NCBI lineage: Bacteria > Bacillati > Actinomycetota > Actinomycetes > Kitasatosporales > Streptomycetaceae > Streptomyces > Streptomyces sp. B15. Next base: position 14,747 of record NZ_JAGPXJ010000049.1, on the reverse strand, counting down.
GTCCGCCGGCTGGGCGGGGGCCTCCGGCGCGCCGAGGTCGTCGAGGACCGGGTAGGGCTGGGCGCCGATGACCTCGACACTGTGGCCGAGGCGGGCGAGTTCCCGGGACAGATGGCGTACGTAGACGCCCTGGCCGCCGCAGAAGGGGTTGCCCTTGTACGTCAGCAGCGCGATGCGCAGCGGGCGGTCGGATACGGCCTCTGCGGTCACTCGCGGCCCCCTTCGTCACTGCGTTCCGCCGGAGCGTAGCCGCTCGCGATAACCTAGAACAAGTTTCAGGATTGACTTTCGGAAGGGACGGGTCCGGCAAGAACGCCGCTGCGGACCCGCGCCCGGACTGCAGAATTTACCGGCCAGTCACTTCGGGCGAGCCGCCGGAGCAGGTGATTCGCGCCACCCCGGCGGCGCCTGCAACAATGCACGGCTCCCTCAGGGCTTCAAGAACGCCACGGAAACGGGACCAACAACGCGATGCCGACACCGCCGCAGCCCAAGCCCCAGTCCACAGGCGGGACCCGTACGGGGGGAACCCGCTCCCGCGGGACCGAGTCTTCGCCGGTCCTCTCCGCCTCACCCTCCCCGCCGCTGACCGAGCGCCAGGAGGCCAGACGCCGCCGCATCCTGCAGGCCAGCGCCCAGTTGGCACGCCGGGGCGGGTTCGACGCGGTGCAGATGCGGGAGGTCGCGGAGTCCTCGAACGTGGCGCTGGGCACCCTCTACCGCTACTTCCCCTCGAAGGTGCACCTGCTGGTCGCCACCATGCAGGACCAGTTGCAGCACATGCACGAGACCCTGCACAAACGCCCCCCTCAGGAGAGCGGGGCGGCGGCCCGGGTCGCCAAGACCCTGATGCGCGCCTTCCGCGCCCTGCAGCGGGAGCCGCAACTGGCGGACGCCATGGTGCGCGCCCTCAACTTCGCCGACCGCTCGGTCAGCCCCGAGGTGGACACGGTGTCCCGGCTGACCACGGCGATCATCCTGGACGCGATGGGGCTGGAGGGACCGCCCACCCCCGAACAGCTCTCGGCCGTCCGCGTCATCGAACACACCTGGCACTCGGCGCTCATCACCTGGCTCTCGGGGCGGGCCTCGATCGCCCAGGTGAAGATCGACATCGAAACCGTGTGCCAGCTGATCGATGTGACGGCCCCACGGGACTGAGTTGCGGCACCGCTGAGCGGCACGCGTGGAGCGGCACCGCGCTGAGCGGCGGCTCGCCTCCGCCGGGGCGGTCAGCCGTGCGGTGGGGGCGCGAAGATGTCCCGGGTGTTGAGCAGGTCGCTGAAGAAGTCCTCCGGACGGCGGGTGAGGGCGTGTTGGCGCTCCGGTTCACTGACCGGTACGACGTTGAGGATCCGGACCGGCTCGACGCTGGTCTCGACGGTGGACGTCTGGCCGGCCGCCCAGGCACCCGCCAGCAGGACGCTGCTGCAGCCGGGGAAAGCGGGCAGTTCGTCGCCGAAGCCGACCAGTTCGCCCCAGCCCAGCGGCCGATCCTGCGTCCACGGGTAGACGGCCAGGTTGGCGAGCCGGGTGGCCAGGCCCTGCTCGTCGCCGCGCTGGAGGATGCCGCGCCGGAAGAGGCGGAGTTCGGCGCGGCCACCGGCCCGCCCCTCGCGCGGCGGCATGGGGTGGGCCGACATGCCGACCGTCGCGAAGGCGGTGACCCCGCCCGGGTCGGCCGCGCGGAAGAGCATGACGTCGAGGCGTTCGACGGGCGGCGGGCCGTGCTCGAAGGTGACGCCGTCGTGTTCATCACCCCACTCGTCGCGCAAGGCATGGAAGACATCGCGGAGGATGGGGGGCGCCGACATGCCCGTGACCCTATCCCGCCCGTGCGCCACCCGCCGGGCGCACCGGGATCAGGAGCCCGACGGGACGAAGCGGACGGGGGTGCCGGGCGGTGCCTGCGCGGCGGCGTCCAGCGCCTCGGCCGGGACGACACCGATCACGGGGTAGCCGCCGGTCGTGGGGTGGTCGGCGAGGAAGATGACGGGCTGCCCCTCGGGCGGCACCTGGACGGCACCCAGCGGCATGCCCTCGCTCGCCAACTCCCCCTCCCGGGCCCTGGCCAGGGCCGGGCCCCGGGTCCGCAGCCCGATCCGGTTGCTGGCGGCCGAGACCCGGTAGGCCCCGGTGACCAGGGTGCGCAGCCCCTCCGCCGTGAACCAGTCGTCCCGCGGCCCGTGGACGACGGGCAGGACGAGTTCCCGCGGGGGTGCGGTCGGTGTCCCACAGCACGGTCTCGGGCGCCGTCCCGATCAGCTGCCAGCCGCCGGGCGACGAGCGCGGATAGACGCCGGTGTAGCCGCCGGCGAGCCCGACCGCACCGGCCGGGACCTTGGTGCGCGGGGTGGCGCGTCGCGGCACGTGGTACCGCTCGGCGAGCCCGGTCAGATAGCCGAATCCGGGCGCGAACCCGCAGAAGGCGACCCGGAACTCGGTGGCCGCGTGTCTGCGGGCCACCTCGTGCGGCGCCACGCCCCACAGCGCGGCGACGTCGGCGAGGTCGGGGCCGTCGTAGCGGACGGGTATCTCCACCGCGTCCGCGCTGTTGCCGGTCAGCGGCGGCACCTGCCAGTCGGGCAGCTGGGCGGCCAGCCGCCGCGCCGCGCCGCTGCTGGCGAACTCGTCGAGCAGGACGGTTCTGGCGCCGGGCACGATCTCGCGTACGGGCGGCAGGGTGCCGTCGGCCCTGCGGCGCAGCAGTTCGGCGTGCAGGGCCTCGGCCTGCTCGGCGGTGGCGAGTTCGACCAGCAGCCCGCGGCTGCCCACGGGCCGTACCACGGGAGGGGCGGGGGCGGCAGTGGGAGTGGGTGTGGGAGCCGGGGCAGGGGCGGCGGCCGGGCCGCTGGAGGTGTTCATGTGAAGGCCCGGACCTGGACGCCGGCCGCGGCCAGTTCGTCGCGGACCCGGCGGGCGAGCTGGGCGGCGGCGGGGGTGTCGCCGTGCACGCACAGCGAGCGGGCGCCGGTGGGCAGGACGGTGCCGTCGGCCGCGACGATCTCGCCGTCCCGGGCCAGCCGCACCGAGCGCTTGACCACCTGGTCGGGGTCGTGGAGCACGGCGTCCGGCTCGGTACGCGGCACCAGGGTGCCGTCCGCCCGGTAGGCGCGGTCGGCGAACGCCTCCTCGACGGCGGGCAGTCCGGCCGAGGCCGCGGCTGCCAGCAGCCGGGAGCCGGGCAGCCCGAGCACCGGCAGCGGTCCTCCCCCGGCGGTCGCGGCCCCGGACAGCCGCACGCCCGCCACGACGGCCGCCGCCTGCTCGGCGTCGTGCACGGCGCGGTTGTAGAGGGCTCCGTGCGGTTTGACGTAGGCGACGGTGGAGCCGGCGGCGCGGGCGAAGACCTCCAGCGCGCCGATCTGGTACGCCACTTCGGCGGCCAGTTCGGCGGCGGGTACGTCCATCGCCCGGCGGCCGAATCCGGCCAGGTCCCGGTAGGAGACCTGCGCTCCGATGCGGACGCCGCGCTCGGCGGCCAGCTCGCAGACGCGGCGCATGGTGACGGGGTCGCCGGCGTGAAAGCCGCAGGCGACATTGGCGCTGGTGACCGAGGCGAGCAGGGCCTCGTCGTCGGTGAGCTGCCAGCGGCCGAAGCCCTCACCGAGGTCGGCGTTAAGGTCGATCTTCCGGTCCATCAGCAGCAACGTAAGCGATTGTTGAACAATCCGGCAAGGGGGTCCGGCGGCCCGCACTCCACGGGCGCCGTGCCGCATGCCGCACCGGGCCCGGCCGGCGCCCGCTCACCCAAGGGAGACCACGATGACCGCCGACCCGTCCGCCGCCCTCTCGGAGCTCGCCGCCGACCGCGAGCTGCTCGGGCGCACCAGCACGGCCGAGCGCGTGGCGGCCATCCTGCGCGAACGGATCGCCCAGGGCTCCTTCCCGCCCGGTATCCGGCTCTCGGAGGAGCGGATCTGCGGCGCCCTGGGAGTATCGCGCAACACGCTGCGGGAGGCCTTCCGGCTGCTGACCCACGAGCGGCTGCTCGTCCACCGGCTCAACCGGGGCACCTTCGTCCGCGTACTTACCGATACCGACATCCGGGACATCTACTGCGTACGGCGCCTGGTCGAGTGCGCGGCCGTCCGCGGACTGGACGAGCCGCCGTACGACGTGACCGAGGTGCGCGCGGCCGTCTCGGCGGGCGAGAAGGCCGCCGGTGAGGGGCGGTGGCAGGAGTGCTCCACCGCGAACATCCGCTTCCACCAGGCGCTGGCCTCCCTGGCGGGGAGCGCCCGCACCGACGAGATGATGCGCGGCGTGCTGGCCGAGCTGCGGCTGGCCTTCCACATCATGGGCGATCTGCACCGCTTCCACGAGCCCTATGTGACCCGCAACCAGGAGATCGTCGGCGCCCTCGAGGCGGGCGACGCCGCGAGCGCCGAACGGCTGCTGGACGCATATCTGCAGGACTCGCTGCAGCAACTGCTGGACGCGTATCCGCAGGAGGCCGCCGAGGAGTGAGCCTCCTCGCGATCCCACCGGAGTGACATGCCTCACTCTTGTGGGATCGTTCAACAATCCTCTAGCCTCCCGAGGAATCGCTCACGGAAGGCGGACGACATGATCGTTCTCCTCGGCGTCCTCGTGGTGGTCCTCGGCTTCGCGACGCGCCGCAACCCCCTGCTCGTCGTCGGCGTGGCGGGGATCGTCACCGGGCTGCTGGGCAAGCTCTCCCCCGTCGAGGTCCTCAGGACCTTCGGCGAGAGCTTCGCCTCCAGCCGCTCGGTGACGATCTTCGCCATCACGCTGCCCGTCATCGGCCTGCTGGAGCGCAACGGCCTCCAGCAACAGGCCCGTACGCTCATCGGCAAGCTCGGCACCAAACTCACCACAGGGCGCTTTTTGACCCTGTATCTGCTGCTGCGGCAGGTCACCGCCGCCGTCGGACTGCAGACCATCGGCGGACCCGCGCAGAGCGTCCGGCCGATGATCGCGCCGATGGCGGAGGCCGCCACCGAGCGCCGCTGGGGACATCTCTCAGCAGCAGCCGGGGGAGGCGGGCGGCCGCTGCCGGAGAAGGTCCGCGAAAAGGTCCGCTCGCACTCGGCGGGCACCGACACCGTGGGCCTGTTCTTCGGCGAGGACTGCTTCCTCGCCATCGGCTCCATCCTGCTGATCACCGGCCTGGTCAACAGCACCTATCACACGCATCTGGAACCGCTGCACCTCGCGCTGTGGGCGATACCCAGCGCCGTGTGCGCCTTCTTCATCCACGGCGGCCGGCTGCTGCGGCTGGACCGCACGCTGGAGCGCGAACTGGTCACCGCGAACGCGCAGATGGCCGTCGAGCGGGAAGACGCGCTGGACCGCAGCGAGGAAGGCGGGGCCGCCAAGTGATCAAGTCCGAGTGGTTCTTCTGGCTCGTCGGTGCCGTCTTCCTCGCCATGGCGGCGCAGATGGTCTTCGACCGCACCAACCCCAAACGGCTCGGCACCGCCGCCTTCTGGGGGCTGCTGGGCCTGTGCTTCTTCTACAGCACCGGGGTCAACGACAAGTCCCTGCCCTCCGAACCGCTGGGCGTGGCCGTCCTGGCCCTCATCTGCCTCGGCGGCTTCAACCTCACCGGCAAGGGCAGGCCCGACACCACCAGTGAGAGCGAACGCGCCCGGCTCGCCGCCCGCTTCGGCGGCAAGCTGTTCATCCCGGCGCTGACCATTCCACTGATCGCCATGGTGTGCGCGGTGGTCGCCGACAAGTGGAAGATCGGCGGCCGGCCGCTACTGGAGGAGGGCAGCGAGACCATCCTCGGCCTCGGCCTGGGCGCCATCGTGGCACTGGGCGTGGGCATGTGGGTGCTGCGCGAACGCCGCGCGAGCGTACCGCTGCACGCCGGACGCGGACTGCTGGAGTCCATGGGCTGGGCCCTGCTGCTGCCGCAGCTGCTGGCCGTGCTGGGGGCGATATTCCAGGCCGCCGGCGTCGGCGACCAGGTCCGGAAGGTCACCGAATCGGTGCTGCCCGACGGGCAGAAGCTGGCCGCCGTGGCCGTGTACTGCGTGGGCATGGCCGTCTTCACCATGATCATGGGCAACGCCTTCGCGGCCTTCCCCGTCATGACCGCGGCCGTCGGCTGGCCGGTGCTGATCGAGCAGATGAACGGCAACCCGGCCGCCGTGCTCGCCGTCGGCATGCTCGCCGGATTCTGCGGCACGCTGTGCACCCCCATGGCGGCCAACTTCAACCTCGTACCGGCCGCCCTGCTGGAGCTCAAGGACCAGTACGGGCCGATCAAGGCCCAGGCGCCGACCGCCGGCGCCATGCTGGCCTGCAACATCCTCATCATCTATCTCTTCGCCTTCTAGCGGGCCGAGCGGAGCCGAACACCCATGTCTTCCGTCTCTTCCGTCTCTTCCGTCAAGGTGCTGGTCACCGGGTTCGCACCGTTCGACGGCGCCGAGGTCAACCCGTCCTGGCAGGCCGCCGAACTCCTCGCCACCCAGCCCCCGGCCGGACTCGACATCAGCGCGGTACAGCTGAGCTGCGTCTTCGGTACGGCGCTCGACGAGCTGCGCACCGCCGTGGACGCCGCCGGAGACGACCTGCGGCTGGTGGTCTGCCTGGGACAGGCAGGCGGACGCGCCGACCTCACCGTCGAGCGCGTCGCCATCAACGTGGACGACGCCCGCATACCCGACAACGCGGGCCGGCAGCCCGTGGACGAACCCGTCGTCCCCGGCGGCCCGGCCGCGTACTTCAGCACGCTGCCCATCAAGGCGTGCGCCGCCGCGGTCCGTGCCGCCGGGGTGCCCGCCTCCGTCTCCCAGACGGCCGGTACCTTCGTCTGCAACCACGTCTTCTACGGCCTCGCCCACCTGCTCGCCACCGAACACCCCCGGGTGCGGGGCGGCTTCGTGCACGTGCCGTACTCCCCCGCGCAGGTCGCGACCCGGAACCCGGCGCCGCCCTCGCTGTCCGTACCCGACGCCGTACGCGGACTGGGCGCTCTCCTGACGGCCGCCGCCCGCACCACCACCGACATCCGCGAACCCGGAGGGGCCACACATTGAGCACAGCACGGGACGCGGAGGCAGGAGACGCGGGGGCAGGGAACGCGGGGGCAGGGAACGCGGGGGCGCCGGCGCCCGGAGGGGAGGCGCCGGTGCCCCCGCGGAGCCATGACGAGGCGGTGTTGGCCCGGTACGCGGAGCAGTTCGCGGAGGTGGCCGTCGCCAACGTCACCCGTGAGTACCCGAACGCTCCCGCGCATCTGCTCGCCGGTCCCCACGAGCTCGTCCCACCCCGCGTGCTCCACCCCGCCTTCTACGGCGCCTACGACTGGCACTCCTCCGTCCATATGCACTGGCTGCTCATGCGGCTGCTGCGAATCCCTTGGCACATCGAGAACGGCGCACAGGGCAGAGAGGGGCGCGCGGCCGTGGTGCGGGCGCTGGACGCCCATCTGACCCCGGAGGCCCTCGCGACCGAGGCCACCTATCTCCAAAACCACCCCTCCTTCGAACGCCCCTACGGCTGGGCCTGGCTACTGGCGCTCACAAGCGAGAGCGCTGCTCTGGTTTCGGAGCGGCGGGGTGAGGGAGCGGGGCCGGGGGGCGAGAGCGGTGCTCCGCACTCGGAGCACCGAGCGCAGGGAGCAGCGTTCGCGTACGGAAGCGGTGCTCTCGAAGCGGGACGGCGGTGGCGTGCCGCCCTGTCACCCGCCGCGGAGGCCGTGGCCGAACTGGTGCTGGCCTGGCTGCCGAAGGCGACCTATCCCGTACGGCACGGTACGCACGCCAACAGCGCCTTCGCGCTCGGGCTGCTGCTCGACAGCGCCGAGAGGGCCGGCCAACAGCGGCTGCTGGCGCCGCTGGCGGAGAAGATCCGTGAGTGGTACGTCCCCGACCACGGGGCCGCCACCCGCTGGGAGCCCTCCGGGCAGGACTTCCTCTCGCCGCTGCTCTGCGAGGCGGACGCGGTGCGCCGGGTGCTGCCGCAGGGCGAGTTCGCCACATGGCTGGAGCGCTTCCTGCCCGAGCTGAACCACGCCTCCGGGCGGGAATTCCTTCCGCCGCCGCAGGTCTCGGACCCGACCGATCCACAGCTCGGGCACCTGCTCGGCCTCTGTCTCAGCCGGGCCGCCGCCCTGCGCGGCATCGCCGCCGCGCTCCCGTCCGGCGACCCGCGCGCCGCCACCCTGGCCGGGGCGGCCGAGGCCAACCTGGCGGCGGGACTGCCGTCGGCCACCTCGGGCGACTTCACCACGGACCACTGGCTCGCGACGTTCGCCACGCTCGCCCTGGGCGGCGGAACCACCGGCTGACCGGGCGGCGGGACCGCCGACCGGTGGGCGGGGGCCGCCGGTCGGTGGGCGGGGGCCATCGGTCGGTGGGGCGGGTGCGGGTTCACCGCAGCAGGGGGCGGACCTCCAGGGCGGCGAAGCGGACGAACGACTCCGGATCGGGTTCGTCCGCCGTGGGCTGGAGGACGACCGTGTCGGCGCCCGCGTCGAGGGCCTGCCCGACCGCTTCGGCCACGGCCGCCGCGTCTCCGGCGACGCCCGGCCCGGTGGCGGGGTCGTGCCCCTCGCGGAGGAGTTCGGCGCGCAACCGGCCTGCGGCGTCGGGCCCCGTGGCGGTGCTGAGGTAGTGGACGACCTCATGGCGGTCGGTGCGTCCGGCCGCCGCCCGTCCCTCGTCGATGAGCTGCCGCGCGCGGCGGATACCAGCGAAAGTGGTGTTGCTGTCCAGCACCGTGCCGTCGGCCGCCTCGCCGCTGAGCCGCAGCGAACGCGGTCCGCGCGCACCCGCGAGCACCGCCGTGTCCGAGGCGGCGGCCGACACGGGGCCCGACGCGAGGTCCGTCGCCGGTGCTGTCGCGGGTGCTGTTGGCGGGGCCTTCACCGGGGCCGCTTCGGATGTCCGGGCGGGCGGCGGCCAGTCGAGGGCGACCCCGTCCAGCTTGACGTAGCGCCCCTCGACCGTGACCCGTTCACCGCGCAGCAACGCCCGCATGGTGTCGAGGTGTTCGCGCAGCAGGGTGACGGGCGAGTCGACGCGTGCGCCGACCTGACCCATCCAGTCCTGTACGCCGTGACCGAGGCCCACCGCGAACCGGCCGGGGAAGAGACGGCGCAGTGTCGCGGTCTCCATCGTGGTCAGCGCGACGTTCCGCAGCGGGACCGGCAGCAGGCCCACGCCCACCCGGAGCCGTTCGGACCAGGCGAGGGCGGCGGCGGCCGTGGCGATGCCGCTCTCCAAGAAGCAGTCCTCCCACAGCCACAGCTGCTCCAGCCCCGCCTCGTCGGCGGCGCGGACCACGCTCCGCAGCCGTTCGGGAGGCAGCTGAGGCCGGAAAACAGCACCGAGAGCGTTGTCAGCACCGAAAGATGTCATGCGGCTGTTCCTACCCCGGCGTTCCGGCTCCGGGCAACGGAATACCGGCCCGATCCGGCCTCGTCCCGCTTCCCGCCCCTCCCGTCCGGTCAGTCCTCCGGTGGGAAGACCGGCTCCCCCGTCTCCGCCAGGGTGATGGAGATGGCCTCGACGGGGCAGCTCTCGGCGGCGTCCAGCACCTCTTCGGAAGGCTCGCGGTCGGGAGCCACGGGGTGGGACCGGCGGGCGGCATCCAGCCGGAACTCCTCGGGCGCCCCGCCCACGCACATCCCCGACCCGATACACAGGTCCCGGTCCACCTCGACGTGCCAGCGGTCAGCCATCGGCTCTCCTCATCCCGGGCCGGTGCCCAGCCGTCCGTCGGCCCGTTGCGTATCGTCTTCGGTCCGGTGACTCCTGCCCCTCGCTTCCCGGGAACTCACGCTTCCGCGGGCAGGTGGATCATCTTGTGCTCCAGATACTCGGCGTATCCCTCGGGCCCGAACTCCCGGCCGATACCGGAGTTCTTGTAGCCGCCGAACGGACCGAGCATGTCGAGGCTGAAGGTGTTGACGGAGTAGGTGCCGGTGCGTACACGGCGGGCGATGTCGATGCCGCGTTCGGTGTCGGCCGTCCATACGCTGCCGGAGAGCCCGTAGTCGGAGTCGTTGGCGATACGGACCGCCTCCTCCTCGTCCTCGTACGGCAGCAGGCAGATGACGGGGCCGAAGATCTCCTCACGGGCGATCCGCATGGCGTTGTCGACGTCCCCGAAAAGGGTGGGTTCGACATACCAGCCGGTGGGCATGGACTCCGGCCTGCCGCCGCCCGCGAGGACCTTGGCGCCCTCCTCCTGGCCGAGGGCGATGTAGTCGAGGCAGCGTCGACGCTGGCGTTCGGCGACCAGCGGACCGACCTCGGTGGCGGGATCCAGCGGATCGCCGACCCGCAGTCCGTCGGCGGCGGCCTTGAAGCGCTCGGCGATCTCGTCGTAGCGGCTGCGCGGCGCGAGGATCCGGGTCTGGGCCACACACGCCTGGCCGTTGATCATCCAGGCGAACGGGGTGATGCCCGCGACCGCCGCTTCCAGATCGGCGTCGGGCAGGATGACTGCGGCCGACTTGCCGCCCAACTCCAGGGTGACCCGGGTCAGATTGCGGGAGGCCACCTCCATGACCCGCTTGCCCGCGGCCACGGAGCCGGTGAAGGACACCTTGTCGACGCCGGGGTGCCCCACGAGATACTCGCTCACCTCGCGATCGGCCGGCAGGATCGACAGCACACCCGGGGGCAGCCCGGCCTCGTCGGCGATCTCGGCCAGCAGATAGGCGTCCAGCGGGGTCTCCGGCGAGACCTTCAAAATCGCCGAGCAGCCGGCCAGCAGCGCGGGGGCCAGTTTGGCGGCGGCGGTGAACTGGGGCACGTTCCACGGCACCACGGCCGCCACCACCCCCACCGGCTCCCGGCGCACCAGCAGCGGACCGAGCACCCCGGCCCGGCGCTCCTCGTGGCGGAAGTGGGCGGCGATCTTGACCGCGGTGTCCCAGACCATCATCGCGGCGAGGGACTGGACCATGACGGCCGAGGTGTACGGGGTGCCGTTCTGGGCGCTGATGACCTTGGCGATCTCCTCGCTGCGCACGGCGAAGGCGTCCTTGATGCGGGTGACCGTCTCGATCCGTTCGGCCAGCGGGCGCTGCGCCCACACCCCGGAGTCGAAGGACTCGCGTGCCGCGCGTACGGCGCGGTCGACGTCCTCGCGCGAGGCGTGCGGGACACGCCCGATGGGCTGCTCGGTGTGCGGCGAGACCACCTCGATGGCCTCGCCGCCGGCCGGGTCGGTGAAGGTCCCGCCGATGTAGAGCTGCCGGTGATCGGCGTACGCGATTCCGCCGCCGGTTCCGCTGGGGTTGTCCATCATGCCCGTGCCCTCCCTCTCCGCCCCACCCGTCGGTGTGACACCTGACACTCTCCTGACAGCGCATCAGAACTAGTACCAGTTCTAGTTCTAGGGAACAATGCCTCTGCCGGCCCGCAGGCCGCCACGCCCGCGCACCGAACCGGGGGGAGCCGTCGCCATGACGAACGGACCGCAGGCCGACGACGAGGGGCCGGGGGGCGAGGCCGAGGGACCGCGGGTGCACGCCGAGGGACCGCGGGTCGACGACGGGGGACCGCGGGTGGACGCCGGATCGCGGGCAGCCCCGCGCGGGCCCCGGGTCACCGATCACGGGGGCGGAATCTGGAGCATCCCCGTACCCATCCCGGACAATCCCCTCGGCCACACCCTCGTCCATGTGATCGAGACGGACGCGGGGCCCGTGCTGATCGACACCGGCTGGGACGACCCCACCTCCTGGCAGACCCTCGCCGACGGGCTCACCGCCTGCGGCACCTCCGTCCGAGCGCTGCACGGCGTACTGGTCACCCACCACCATCCGGACCACCACGGACTCTCGGCGCGGGTACGGGAGGAGTCCGGCGCCTGGATCGCCATGCACGCGGCGGACACCGCCGTCGTGCGCCGCACCCGCCGTTCGGACCGTGGCCAGTGGCTCGGCTACCTCGCCGAGAAACTCGCGGCGGCCGGCGCCCCCGAGACCCATACGGCGCCGCTGCGCACGGCCCTCGCGGAGGGCAGGGGTGGAGCACTGCCCGGTGCGCGGGCCGCACTTCCCGACCGCGAGATCGAGCCGAACGAGCTGCTGGCCCTGCCGGGACGGCGGCTGCGCGCCGTCTGGACCCCGGGACACACCCCGGGGCACGTGTGCCTGCACCTGGAGGAGCAGCACCCGGGCAACCCGGCCCGCTCCGGCTCCGGCTCCGGCGACCCTGGCAACTCGGGTGGTCGGGGCCGTCCGGGTGGGCCGGGCCGGGGAGGGCGGCTGTTCTCCGGGGACCATCTGCTGCCCACGATCAGCCCGCACATCGGACTGTACGAGGACCCGGACAGCGACGAGAGCACCGATCCACTCGGCGACTATCTCGACTCCCTCGAACGGATAGCCAGGCTGCGGCCCGCCGAGGTGCTGCCCGCACACCAGTACGCCTTCACGGACGCGCAGGCCCGGGTCGACGAGCTCACCGCTCACCATGCGGAGCGCCTCTCCGGTCTGAGAGCACTGCTCTCGGAGCGCGACCTCACCCCCTGGCAGCTCGCCGAGACGATGCGTTGGAACCGCCCCTGGGGGGAGATCCCGTTCAGCTCCCGCAACATCGCCGTGGCCGAGGCCGAGGCCCATCTGCGCCATCTGGTCAAGCTCGGCCGGGCCGAGGCCGTCCCCGGCAGCACCCCGGTCACCTACCGCGCCACCGGCTGAGACCCCTGCCGCACGGCCACCGCGATCTGGAGTCGGACGAAGCGGGACCGGCCCGACGGAACGACCCGGTGGCCCGTCCGGCTACAGTGGCCGACAGCCAGACAACGCCTCCGACCGGGGGAAGCCGGTGCGAATCCGGCGCTGACCCGCAACCGTGAGCGGTCCGTCACCCCGTCGCCGTACGCCGGCCGCGGGTCGTCCTCCACGACCCGGCGTATGCGCGCAGGTGACCGGCCGCGAGCCGGAGCACCCGGGCGGAGGTGGGCTCCTGTGGCCGAACCAGGCCACCGGCCCGTCGAGGTATACGGAGCCGAGCCCGGTGCGCCGCGGTGCGGGGCCGCGAAGTCGCGAGCCCCCTCGGCGGGGCGGCCGTGCCCGGCTGCGGTCCGCTTCCGTCACCGAAAGGCACTCGCAATGTCACCGCGCCGCCGCCGCGCCACGGTCCTCGCCGCCGCCACCGTGCTGTGCGCGACAGCCGCACCCGTGGCATCCGCCGCCGCAACCGCGCCCCATGCCGCCGAGAAGCCGTCCGAGCTGCCGGACGGGCTCTACGGAACGGCCGACCCGAAGTACGACGGGGTGTGGCGGCAGTCGATGGCGCTGCTGGCGCTGGACGGCGCCGGTGCCGTCCCCGCGAAGAAGGCCGTCGACTGGCTGGCCGGCCAGCAGTGCGCCGACGGCTCGTTCACCGCCTACCGCGCCGACGCCGGCAAGAAATGCGACCCGGACGCCACTCCCTCGGACACCAACGCGACCGCCCTCGCCGTGCAGGCCCTCGCCGCAGTCGGCGGCCGGAGCGACGCGGTGCGGGAGGCCCTGGAGTGGCTGACCTCGGTCCAGAACAAGGACGGCGGCTGGGGCAGCGCCCCGCGCGCCGCCTCGGACGCCAATTCGACCTCGCTGGCCATCGGCGCCCTGCACGCGGCGGGCCGGAACCCGGAGAAGGCCACCGCCCAGGGCGGCAGGTCTCCCTACGACGCGCTGCTGTCCTTCCAGCTCACCTGCGGCGCGAAGGGCATCGAGAACGCCCCCGGCCAGCAGGGCGCCTTCGCCTACCAACCGGACAAGAAGGGCGAGCTCGCCCCGAACGACGACGCCACCGCGGCCGCCTCCCTCGCCGCGCTGGGCGAAGGCGCGCTGCCCGAACCGCTGTCCAAGGACGCCAAGGACAAGCCGGTCACACCACTGAAGTGCGCCTCGGACGCGGGCACCGACGCCGACGCGGACGCCGACGAGGGAGACAAGAAGGGCGTTCCGGGCGGCCGCAAGCAAGCGGCGGGTGCGGGCGCGGCCTATCTGGCCGCGACGCTGAAGAAGAACGGCGGCCACTTCAGCTCCGTGACTCCGGGCGACACGAAGAAGCAGCCCGACTACGCGAACACCGCGGACGCCGTCGTCGCGCTGGCGGCCGGCGGCCACCGGAAGCCGGCCAGGTCCTCCCTGACGTGGCTCGCGGACAACGTGAACAAGTGGGACAAGGCCAAGAACGACCCGGCCGCCATCAGCTCCCTCATGCTCGCCTCCCGCGCCGCCGGCGGCGACCCCACGAAGCTCGGCGGGACCGATCTCCTCTCCCGCCTCGGCGACACCGGCCCGAAGCCCGCAAAGATGCCGTCGGACGACGCGGACTCCTCCTCCGACAAGAAGGACGACGGCACCACCATCCCCGTCTGGGCCTTCATCCTGGTCGGTCTCGCCATCGGCGCCGGCTTCGGCATCCTGCTCAGCGGTCGCCGCAAGAGGCAGCAGCTGTGACGGCCCGGACGGCGCACGGCGCCACCGCGCCGGAGCCGCTCCTGCCCCGGCCCAGGCCCAGGCCCAGGCCCAGGCCCAGGGCAGGGGCGGGGGCGAAGGCAGGGGCAGTCGCGGGGTGGCGGGGCGTGCGCCTGCCGGTCGTCGCCCTCATGGCGGTCACGGCGCTCGCCTCGCCGGCCGCACTCCCGGCCGCCACGGCGAGCGCGACTGCTCCCCAGCACCCCGCCGCCGGTACGGGCGCGGGTGCCGGTGCCGAGGCCCGTGTCGTGGCCGAGGCGAACGGCTACCGCTACTGGTCGTTCTGGCAGCAGAAGGAGGGCGGTTCCTGGTCGTACGCCACCCAGGGGCCGGC